>CBDVAV010000031.1:0-14630 GCA_965372055.1 uncultured bacterium
CGGAAACACCCCCTCCGAATATAGATCATTTCCAAAATAGCAACTTCCCAAAGAAATATTTAGGGTCAATTGATCAATTAACCCTCTTTTCCCACTGGAATCATAGTTATTTATATTTAAAAACATACATCAATGAAAATCATCCAATCCATATTTCTCCTATTTTGTTCTTTGAGCATATTGGCACAAGTAGAATCCGAAAGTATTTTTAAAATCCAATCCATTCCCGAAGACATGCAAGGTTCCAGGGGTGTTGCTTGGGGCGACTTGAACCACGATGGCTGGCCGGAGATTATCGTGGCAAACCAAGGCCCAGAAGAGATGCCCTCTGCAAATCATATTTATCGTAACAAATCCGGGCAATCCTTTGAGATGGCTGATCTGTTGTTTAAAGGGGAGCACTGGTGGAGCGAAGGGGTTTATCTAATAGATGTTGATAATGACCATGACCTTGATGTCTTCTTCACCACTCAATTTGACAATCCCAATCCACTGTATTTGAATATTGATGGCTCTCTTGTACCAGGTGATGTAGGTGATCTGACAAAGGATGAAACAAATTCCCAGGGAGCATGCTGGTGTGATTACGACCTTGACGGCGATCTCGATGCCTTTGTATTAAACAAGAATGGCGTGGATGACATATTATATATTAATAATGGCCTTGGAAAGTTCAATAGATCCAAAACAGGGCCCTGGATTGGAAATGGCGGTGATGGCAGGGCTTGTGCCTGGGGCGATTTAAACAACGATAACTATCCCGATCTGGTGGTGGTTAGTTATGGTATTAGGGAAAATGGGGAAGTGGTAGGTAAACACAGAAATTATCTATACCTGAGTTCAGGAAAGGGCACTTATCAGGAAAACACCGAGGGCCATTTGGTGACTGAAAAGAGCGCCAGTTATGGTGTTTCTTTGATCGACTTTGATTATGACCTGGACCTTGATATTTTCGTTACCAATATCTCCCGTAGCGATGTAAATTACCTTTACAAAAACGATGGTAATGGCAATTTTACCGAGCCTGTGGAAAACGCTTTATCATATTACACCAACAGGCCATCAAAAGGGCAAACCTGGGGGGATTTCAACAATGATGGTTTCCTCGATGTCTATATTGCCAATGGAACAGAAAACTTTCCAGAAATCCAGAATTACTTATTTCTGCAATCCAGTGATCATTCATTCAAGAGGATCTACTCAGAAGTATCAGTGACCGATGCTAACATCTCAGCGGGAGTTTCCTCCGGTGATTTTAATAATGATGGGCGGCTGGACCTTTTCGTTTGCAATTGGGGTGGTGATGCTGAAAATAATGTGTTGTATACCAATGTTAATACTAAGGGTAATTGGATAAAGATAAAACTGACCGGCTCTAAATCTAACAGTTTTGGCATTGGATCCTGGGTAATTGTCAAAACTACAACCGGAAATGGGGAGAGACTGCTAACCAGATATCACTCTGCCTCCAATGGATATGGTAGTCAAAATGAGCCTATCATTCATTTCGGCCTGGGCAATGTAACTGAAATAGATTATTTGGAAGTGAAGTGGCCCAATGGCCATGTTTTGAGATTACAGGGGATTGAACCTAACAAATCCTATAATATCACAGAGGATAAAGGAATGGTAAAAGAACTATGATCTAAAATGGAAAGAAGAACATTTATAAAGTTATATACGGTTTTTAGCGGAGGTTTAGTACTGGGCTTTCAGGCTTGCACCACAGAAAGATCCCCCAAAGAAGTAGTTTATACAGAGTTTTCCCCATTTATAAAAATAGGTACTGATGGTTTTGTGACCATTATTGCTAAAAATCCTGAAATAGGCCAGGGCATCAAAACCTCTTTGCCCATGATAATTGCCGAAGAACTTTGTGTGAGATGGGACAAAGTTCAAATTGAACAGGCAGACTTTAATGAAGAAAAATATGGTGGTCAATGGGCTGGTGGAAGTTTTGGAGTTCGATTAAACTGGGAAGATATGAGAAAGGCCGGTGCCATGGTTAGGGAAGTACTGGTCCAAGCTGGGGCAGAGTATTTAAAGGTGAACAAAAAAGAATGTTTTGCTAATGATGGCAGGGTCTTTCATAAACCAAGTAATAATAAAGTGGTCTATGAAAATCTTGTGGAACGAGCTGCCGGAATACCCCTTCCTGAAGAAGTCTCATTAAAAAATCTAAAAGATTTTAAAATAGTTGGAAAGAGAATATCAGGAACCGATGTAAATAAAATTATTGTGGGCCAGCCTTTATATGGGATAGACTTTAGGCTGCCGAATATGCTCTTTGCCACCATCAAAAAGTGCCCTTACCACAGGGGGAAAGTTTCCAGGTATGATGACTCCCAAGCCAAATCGGTTTCAGGGGTTAAAGATATTTTTGTTATCGACAATAAGGAATATGGCGGTCATGTAATACTTCCCAACAGCCCAAATTTTGTCAACGGAGTAGCCATTTTAGCTACCAATACCTGGTCTGCTTTTAAAGCTGCAAATCTCCTGGAAGTTGAATGGGACAGGGCGGGGCAGTTAGCAGATTCCACTGATGAGGCATTTGAGAAATTTCGTGAGCAACTTAGCAAACCAGGAGAGGAGGTCAGGAAGGAAGGAAATCCTGAGGCCACTTTTAAAAATGCCAAATCAATAATCGAAGCAGAATATGAAGTGCCATTCCTTGCCCATGTCCCGATGGAACCGTTGAATTGTACCGCCTCATTTACAGAAAATCTTATCGAAATATGGGCTCCTACTCAAAATCCGGGGGCAATTAGCGAAGCAATTTCAAAAATATTCAACTTCGATCCTGAAAATATCAGAATCCATATGTTACGTGCAGGTGGAGGTTTTGGAAGAAGATACTATGTTGATTATGCCATTGAAGCAGTATTGTTGAGCAAGCTCAGCAATACCCCTGTTAAAGTAGTGTGGACCAGGGAGGACGACATACGTCATGATTATTACCGACCAGGTGGAGCACATAAGCTCAAAGCATCATTGGATAAAAACAATAAAATATCTGGCTGGTATCACAAGATTGCCAACTCCTCCAGGGTTACTTGGCTGGGGCGGGAAGGTTCTCCTGCCGGTACTGAATTAGATAAATATGAATTCCCCGCTGGTTTTGTGGATAACCTATTATTCGAATACAATGAAGTAAAATCAAATATTCCCATAGGCCAATGGAGGGCAGTTTCCCATTCTTCCAATGTGTTTGCAGTTCAATGTTTCTTGGATGAAGTGGCTTATCGCATCAACAAGGATCCGGCAGAATTTCTGGCTGATTTCATTGGTCATGAGCAAGCCGTCCCGGTATTCGGGAATTTCAAACTGGATGCCGGCAGGCTCAACAGGGTGATCTCCCTGGTGGTAGAGAAGAGCGTGTGGGGCAGAAAATTACCCAAAGGGCAAGGTCTGGGTATTGCTGCCAGTTATAATCAGGGCGCATTTGTCGCTGAAGTAGCAGAAGTATCCGTAAATAGAAATGGGTCATTAACAGTAAAGAAAATATTTGTGGCGGTCGATTGTGGCATTGTTGTAAATCCATCAGGAGCAGAGGCCCAGGTACAGGGAGGAATAATAGAGGGGCTTAGTGCGGCTCTTTTTGGTGAGATAACCACTAAAAATGGAAGAACTGAAGAGAGCAATTTCCATAATTACAAGTGGTTGAGGATTAATCAAGTGCCCGATATCGAAATCCATTTTGTGAAAAGCATAGAAGCACCAAGAGGATTGGGTGAACCACCATTACCTCCCCTTGCCCCTGCTGTTTGCAACGCAATTTTCCAGGCTACTGGTAAGCGCATCAGAAAATTACCCATTAAATCAAATGACATGAGTTGGAGCTAAATAAACTTTAGTCGCTTACTCCCCTTTAACACCCCCGGCGAAATCCTGAACACAGTTAGTACCATAGGATTTGTGAGGCCTAATAGCCACGCCAATTACTTTGTAATCGGGGTTAAGTATGTTTTTACGATGACCCAAATCAGAAACACCTTCGTCAATCAAAAGTCCCATCACGATATCAAGTGGGGAATACAAACCGTAGGCACAATTCTCCCCAATGGTTACTTCCCATCTAACATACTTCTCAATCCTTTCCTGCATATTCCAACCGTTAGTGCTGGTATGGCCAGCCTTCCCCTTTTTCCCCATGTCATTGGCATGATATTTTGCCGCTTTGGACAATCCCTGTGAGGGAATTAATAACGCCATCTTGGTAGTATTACTTAAATCCCTATACAATGATTTTAAGTATTTAGATTTTTTTAACTCTTTTCTTTCAGCATAAGGTGCCAGAACTTTTTCCGAAAACTCCAGAGGGTAGGCCCTGATATAATTAAGCCACTTAATCACTTCCTTCTCATCATCCGTTAAATATTTAGCACTAATGCTGGTGTTCAGTTTTGCATCATTTTTTAAAGTCTGACCTAAAACGGCTACAGAAACCAAGTAAAAAATTATTCCATAAATGATCTTTTTCATTTGGACATAATCATCATTATATAATTCATGAAACAAAAACCTTGCGAGCTTTTTTATTTATTAATTAGCTAACATAACAAAATATTATCCATTTTTGCCAAAAATTTAGAAATGGCCAATGTAGTTGCAATAGTGGGTAGGCCCAATGTAGGAAAGTCAACACTTTTTAACCGCCTCGTGGAAAGGAGGCTAGCCATTATGGATAACCAGAGTGGTGTAACCCGTGACAGGCATTACGGCCATGCAGAGTGGACAGATAAACATTTTACTGCCATAGATACGGGAGGCTATGTAAGTGGCTCTGATGATATTTTTGAGAAAGCAATCAGGAAACAGGTGCAAATTGCCATCGATGAAGCTTCTGCATTGATATTCATGGTGGATTGTAAAGATGGCCTTACCGGATTAGATAAAGACTTCGCCAATATTTTACGAAAAAGTACAAAACCTATCTTAATAGCTGCCAACAAAGCTGATAATATCTCCCAATCAATTGCCTCAAGTGAGTTCTATGCATTGGGCATGGGAGAGGTTTTTGCAATTTCTTCCGCTACTGGGTCAGGTACTGGAGAGTTACTGGATGCCTTGGTGGCCAGATTCCCTGAAAAAGGAAGTGGCGATCCCGATCAGGAAACCCCGCGAATTGCAATTGTTGGTCGCCCAAATGTAGGCAAGTCCTCCTTGGTCAATATTCTTGTGGGTGAAGAAAGGAGCATCGTTACCGATATTGCTGGCACCACACGTGATTCAATTAATACCAGATACAACCTGTTCGGCAAAGATTTTATACTCACTGATACAGCAGGGATCAGAAAAAAATCCAGGGTAAAAGAGAATATTGAATTCTACTCAGTTTTACGGGCTATCCGAGCCTTAGAAGACTGTGATGTTTGCCTGGTAATGTTAGATGCCCAACATGGCATGGAATCCCAGGACATAAATATTATCTCACTTGCTGTTAAATACAAGAAGGGCGTATTGATATTGGTCAATAAATGGGACCTTATCACCAAGGATCACAAGACTACGGAAGTGTTTAATAAAGAAATTCGGGAAAAGCTTGGACCTCTTGCATTTATTCCAGTGATTTTTACTTCAGTAAATCAAAAACAAAGGATTTTCAAAGCAGTTGAAGAAGTTTTGAAAATATACAAAAGCCGCCAAACAAAAATACAAACCTCAAAACTCAATGATGTATTGCTTAAAGTAATTGAAAAAACTCCACCCCCTGCTTTCAAGGGTAAATATATTAAGATCAAATACATTACTCAACTCCCTAAACCAACACCTGTATTTATTTTTTTCTGCAACTTGCCTCAATACATAAAAGCTCAGTATGAGCGATTCCTCGAAAACAGTATCAGGAAAAATTTCGGATTTGAAGGAGTCCCTATTTCCTTATTTTTTAGAAAAAAATAGTATGATCTAATAACGATTGTATTATCTGGCTATATTTGCACTTCATTTAACCTAAACTACCATGAAGAAACTGTTTTATCTATTGCTAATTACTGGATTCTTATTCACATTTACTGCTTGCGGTGGAGGTGAATCTTATGACAATACGGAGTCTGAAGCCACTGAAGAAACTTCTACAGAAGAAGAAGCAACTGAAGATGAGGCAACCGAAGAAGAAGCTACTGAGGAAGAAGGAGAAGAAAGCGAAGCTGATGAATCCGAGGAATCTGAAGAAGAATCTTCAGATGAATCACAAAATTAAAAAGCAAAATATTGCGATTTAATCAGGCTTTAGTTATTCTAAAGCCTTTTTTTATGAAATCAAAATTAGCAAATTACATTCCTGACAACTGCCAAGATTACTGTCGTCACCTTTGTGACCAATATGATTTTTATCTTAAGATAGTAAACAATCGTTCGTCCAAAAGCGGTGACTACAAATTTTCGACAAAATCCAAAAAACATACTATCACTATAAATAAAGATCTCAACCCCTATTCATTCTTGTTAACATTCCTTCATGAACTGGCCCACTTGAAAGCAAGCCTTGAACATGGGAGAAAGATAAAACCACATGGCGTAGAATGGAAGACATGTTTCTCAGATTTGGCAAGACCTCTTCTTAATGCTGAAATTTTTCCAATGGATATATTGTCAGGTTTGAATAATTACTTCATAAACCCTAAAGCCTCTACGTTTTCAGATTTCGTGTTGGTCGAAGCCCTTCGTAAATACGATAAACAAACCGATGGATTTGTCAATCTTTCTAAAATTACCGATGATTCAATATTCTTATTACGAAATCGGAAATTTGTTAAAGGGGTTAAGAAAAGAACCCGGTTTGTGTGTAAAGATGTAATTACCGGGAGAAATTATTTAATATCTGGCATAGCCCTGGTAAAAGAAGAAGGTTGACAATCCCCTAATCTTTATCTTTTTTCTCCTTTTGTGATTTCTTTTTTTTCAACTTGATATCCAGTGCATCAGACTTACCATCATAGTCAGCTAAAATGGTATCACCTTCATTAATGTCACCTTTTAGAATCTCCTCCGCAACAGCATCTTCAAGGTATTTTTGAATAGCCCTGTTCAATGGACGTGCTCCAAACTGGGGGTCATAACCTTTTTCAGATAAGAAATCTTTTGCTTTATCGGTTAGTTCAACGGTATATCCAATCTTAAGGATCCTATCAAACAATTTGTCAAGACTCAGGTCAATAATCTGGTGGATATGTTCTCTGGTTAAGGAGTTAAAGACAATCACATCATCCAACCGGTTTAAAAATTCAGGGTTAAACACTTTCTTTAAAGCATTTTTGATAGTTGACTTCATGGCCTCGTCATCAGATTCATTTTGCCCTGCCGGAGAAAATCCTATCCCTGAACCAAAATCTTTCAGATCACGGACACCTATATTGGAGGTCATAATGACTATGGTATTTCTAAAATCTACCCTTCGTCCTAACCCATCAGTCAAAATTCCGTCATCTAATACTTGTAAAAGTATATTAAATACATCTGGATGGGCTTTTTCCATTTCATCCAGTAAAACAACACTATAAGGCTTCCTTCTAACCTTTTCTGTCAACTGACCACCCTCTTCATAACCAACATAACCAGGAGGTGCACCAACCAACCGGGATACGGAAAATTTCTCCATATATTCACTCATGTCAATCCTGATCAGGCTATCTTCCTTATCGAAAAGGTAGAGGGCAAGTATTTTCGCCAATTCTGTTTTACCAACTCCCGTGGGGCCAAGAAAGATAAAAGTGCCAATCGGTTTCTTGGGATCTTTTAATCCAACACGGGTCCTTTGTATTGCCTTTACCAGTTTGGTGATGGCTTCGTCTTGTCCAATAACTTTTGATTGGAGTTCCTTCCCCATGCCAAGCAACTTGTTGCTTTCTTTTTGTGCGATTCTGTTGGTGGGTATGCCAGTCATCATGCCTACCACTTCTGCAACATTATCTTCATCAACAGTATATCTTTTGGATTTGGTTTCGTCTTCCCACTTCTTTTTAGCTTCTTCCAATTTTTCCAACTATTTCTTTTCCTTATCCCTCAGTTGTGCAGCTTCTTCATACTTCTGGCTTTTTACAACATGATTTTTTTCTTTTTTGACTTCTTCAATGGAGTCCTCCAATTTTACAATATTTTCAGGTACATGTATATTGTTGATGTGGACCCTGGCACCCGCTTCATCCAGAACATCAATAGCTTTATCTGGTAAAAAACGGTCACTAATATACCGATCAGACAATGTGACACAAGCTTCCAACGCTTCTTCTGTATAAATCACATTGTGGTGATCTTCGTATTTATCTTTGATATTTTCCAGGATCTGAATTGTTTCTTCCGGGGTAGTGGCATCAATCATTACCATTTGAAATCTCCTGGCCAAAGCACCATCCTTTTCGATATATTGTCTGTATTCGTCAAGTGTTGTGGCACCTATGCATTGTATTTCCCCCCTTGCCAAGGCCGGTTTAAACATATTGGAAGCATCAAGTGAGCCAGATGCTCCCCCGGCACCCACTATGGTGTGCAATTCATCAATGAAAAGTATAACTTCTGGGCTTTTCTCCAGTTCATTCATCACGGCCTTCATCCTTTCTTCAAACTGGCCTCTATACTTCGTGCCAGCCACCAAGGAAGCCAAGTCTAAAGTAACCACTCTTTTTCCAAATAATACCCTGGACACCTTCTTCTGTACGATCCTCAATGCCAGCCCCTCGGCTATGGCAGTTTTTCCCACCCCGGGCTCCCCAATTAATATGGGATTGTTTTTTTTCCTGCGACTTAATATTTGGGCAACTCTTTCAATCTCCTTGTCCCTTCCCACGATTGGATCCATTTTATCATTTTCAGCGAGCTTTGTTAAGTCCCTGCCAAAATTATCTAATACAGGAGTACGTGATTTTTCGCCTCCTTTGGAAGTCGATTCCCTTCCAGAGCCACCACCACTGCCAAATATTCTTGAGGAATCCTCGTCGTCGTCGTCGGTATCAGATGTACCGGTAATGGGGTTTTCGGTTTGATATTCCAATAATTCTTTCACAACATCATAATTAACATCAAATTTATCTAGAATTTGAGTAGCTATGTTATCCTCATCCCTAAGTACTGACAATAATAAATGTTCAGTTCCTATAAGTTGGCTTTTAAATATCTTTGCTTCTAAGTAGGTGATCTTCAACACTTTCTCGGATTGGCGGGTTAACGGGATATTGGAAAGATTTTTGACATTATGCGTAGCAGTACCTTTTGATGCCTGCTCAACAGACTGCCTCAACTCGTCTAGAGAGATGCCCAATTTCTTTAAAAGACTGATCGCAACACCCTCGCCTTCCCTGATCATCCCTAGCAAAAGATGTTCAGTTCCTATGTAATCATGACCTAGTCTTAAGGCTTCTTCCCTGCTGAGGGAAATTACTTCTTTGACCCGATTTGAAAATTTTGCCTCCATAGAACAACCTAAAAAGTATTAGTAAATGTAAAATATTAATTCAAAAAATAAAGCTTATCCGGCAATTTTATAATTATTAAGCAATTTTAAATCCACTGTTCATTTTATTCTTTAATCGAAGATTTGCTTAATATGTAACCTGCTTCCGGCCCGGCACAGAATAACAAATCAATAATACTTAAATTCTCAACAAACTTTCTGCCAAATATTTGGTAATAACTTACAGGTGTGTAAAACTTTCTTTCTCTAAAGTCCTTTTTTGGATGGATCATTGATCTGGCGTCAAAATACTCGTCAGTGATCCTTTCCTGATAACTAGAGGTATTAAATATTTTTCCATTTATTTTTAAAGCTTCAAGACAATTTGTCAGTAATTCATGGTTTAGGTCTAAAAGATATTTTCTTTTTTCAAATAGAATTGTTTCAATTTTATCGGCATAAAACTCAAAAAATGGAGCCTTTCCATATGCTGATTGTATACTGTTCCAATGGTTTTTTAACCATGGTTGGCGGTAATCAATGACTGTATCTTTAATTGGTTTTTTACCATGATGCGATATTGGGACAACCAATGGAATTACCTTATTTGCAATATTTATATAACATCTATTCCTGTATGATTGCTTTGCGAAATTCTCCCAGGCTTCAATATGAATTTCCTCAAATTGGCCGATGCAGGCAAAATATTCAATCGAGGGCAGATAATGTGCTTCAATAAGGATCTTTCTCAATGTAATTATATATTTCCAAACCTCAATTTTAACAATATACTTTCATAAGACAACCTATTACTTACAAATCACTATTTTTGCGCAACATGGAAAAGAGAAAACTGATGGCTATTATCATAATAGTCTTTGGAATGATGTTTACTTCGGGCACTTTTTATCTTTACCAGGTAGTGTATGTCCCAAACCTATTGGTAGCCCAGGAAGATACTTACTTATATCTCGGCAATGAAGCCACCTTTAAATCTGTTCAGGATTCATTGTTTGATAATAATCTTGTGCATGACCTGATCGCTTTTAGCTTTCTGGCTAAATTAATGGACTATGATAAACTGGTGAAGCCTGGCCGATATTTGTTTAAAAAAGACATGTCAAATATCGAAGCCATTCGGTTGTTGAGATCAGGTAATCAGGCTCCGGTAAGGATCACATTCAATAATATAAGGTATACTGAAAATCTGGCAGATAAGATTTCCCAGAATATAAGCCTCTCCGCCACCGAATTTAACAATTCTCTGGATAATTTCATTGACGGTAATACCTATGGTTTCAACCAGGAAAATATTATAAGTATGTTTATTCCAAATACTTATGAGGTGTACTGGAATATCAGTCCCGAAGGGTTGATTGAAAGGATGTACCAAGAGTATGACAAGTTTTGGGACGATGAACGATTGACCAAGGCCGGAGAATTGCAATTGACACCAATCGAAATTACTATATTGGCTTCTATTGTGCAGGCAGAACAACAAATACTACAAGATGAATGGAAAACTATAGCTGGCTTGTACGTCAACAGGTTAAAACGCCGGATGAAACTAGACAGCGATCCTACAGTAGTTTTTGCCATTGGTGATTTTAGTATCAAGAGGGTGCTTGATGTTCATAAACAAGTGGATTCACCCTATAACACTTACACAAACCGCAGTCTCCCCCCTGGGCCAATTACCATGCCATCCATTTCAGCTATAGATGCTGTATTGAACTATGAAGGACACCGTTTTTTGTACATGTGCGCCCGGGAAGATTTTTCGGGATATCACCGCTTTGCCACCAATCTTCAAGACCATTTGATCAACGCTCGAAGATATCAACGGCAACTTACCATTGAACAAAGAAAAGCCAGACAGAATCAATAAATAGCAAGTATGTATCAACATGAGATTAAAATCAGGGTCAGATATGGAGAAACCGACCAGATGGGTTATGTGTATTATGGTAATTACGCTATGTATTATGAAGTGGCTCGTGTCGAAAGCCTGAGAAAGCTGGGATTTGCCTACAAAGATTTGGAAGCTGGTGGAGTTATGTTACCTGTCTTAGAGAACCATTCTTATTTTATTGCAGCGGCTAAATATGATGATCTACTTACAATTAAAGTTTCTATTCCTGAGAAACCTGGTGTTAAAATAAGATTTCACTATGAAATAACTAATGAAAATGACATATTGATCAACAAAGGCAATACCATACTGGCATTTGTGAATATGGAATCCGGAAAGCCTTGCAAGCCCCCGGAAGTAATGCGAAAGCTGTTAAATCCATACTTTACATGAAACAGAGGATATTAGATTATATTGTAAGACATTCCTTTTACACTTCAATCATTGGATTTTTAAAGAAGGTGAAAGTCCATGATGGAAGGATCAGTCTATATGAAATCACCAGGGTGTTTTTATCAAAGCTGTGGAACGATGAGATCCTGGAACGTGCTAATGGGGTAGCATTCAGCTTTACATTGGCAATATTTCCCGCAGTTATCTTTTTGTTTACACTGATCCCTTACATTGATCCCATTCCCAATCTTGATACAAAGGCTATGGAATTCCTGCAAGAGTGGATGCCACCTTATATGTATGATACAGTTGCTTCTACCATCCAGGATATCCTTAGCCGTCCCAGGGGCGGGCTGCTTTCTTTTGGTTTTTTGTTTGCTGTATTTTTGGCAACCAATGGTATGATGTCATTAGTGAAAGCATTCAATAGTGTATATAAAACGGTGGATAATCGCGGCTTTTTTAAAACCAGGTTAATTGCCACTTTACTTACCCTAATGCTGGCAGTGGTATTCCTTTTGGCACTTGTTCTTTTGATTTTTGGCCAGGTAGCCATCGATTTCATTATGGAATTCGGTATTCTAACGGATGATTTTACAATCTACCTGATCTTGATCTCACGTTTTATTATAATGTTCTCAGTATTTATGATTGCCATTTCTTTTATCTATTACTTTGCCCCTGCCGTTGAATATAAATGGAAGTTTTTCAGTACTGGCTCCCTGATTGCCACGGTGCTTACGCTCGCGGTATCTTATGGGTTTTCGTTCTACATAAGCAACTTCGGAACCTATAATAAATTTTATGGGTCAATAGGGGCTCTAATAGCTTTGATGATATGGTTTTTCCTTTTGTCGGTGATTATGCTGGTAGGCTACGAGCTTAATGCCAGTATTCATAAGGCCACATTGCACATAAGGGAAGAAAAATTTGCTTCTAAGGAATTGGCTTAATTAGCGAAAACTTCTAGATTTGCACTCCTGATTTTTTGGAAGAAATATTGTCACAGAGGGTTGGTCCACAGGACTCCCTGGGAGCGGAGTGGTCGAACGCGGCGGTCTTGCCCCAAAGGGATGCCCTTGGCAAAAACCGTTGTTATTTATTAAGACTATACAGAGGGTTGGCGGAGTGGTCGAACGCGGCGGTCTTGAAAACCGTTGTACCGCGAGGTACCGGGGGTTCGAATCCCTCACCCTCTGCTTTAAACTTCTGTAACTAATTGTACAATAGTTAGTTGCGGGAGTTTTTTATTTTATGTGGTCAGTATAGTTGTCATATTTTGCCATTTATTAAAGATATTGGAACTCCCCAGTTAGAATTCTTCATTATAAATCCTTATATCCAACTTCACCAACTTCATTAAGGATCAGGTTTATTGGAAGATCGGTTGATGTAAACCATTCATGGTTATTTTCTGAAAATGCAATATAATGACGAGCCAACGGTTTTATCTTCTCATTTTCATTGATTTGTAGCATAAGGAAATTTTTGAAATTGTCCCAGCTTTCGAAATACTGTGGAATAAATGGTTCGAAAACATATGTTTTGTCATCGTGAGGAATGTATTTGGGGCGCACTGAAAATTTCAAGTAACCTGATGGATCTTTTATTATCTTATTTCTTAATATTTCATTCGCTTGAATTGGAATTATTACATTTCTAGAATCCGCAAGAATGTCTTCGTAGCAATTGTAATAAAACTCCAAGTCCATATTATTAAACTTCTGACTTAATTTAACTTGCTCCTCAAGTCTGGTTATTGCTAATTTCAATAATTCTCCCTTGGTTAGGATAAATTCAAAATCTGGCTCATCTATATAATGTCTTAATAAGTCTCTAATTATTATTGTATTCTCAAAGTAAATTTTATTGCTAGTATCAAAAAGAGAATATAAGAATTTCTTGAATTCGACTTGATCCTTGTCATACCGCTCCTTGATGATTTGGGTCGTGTTCTTTGGAATCAAGTTTTGTATTAATATTTCATTATTTGATCTAGGGTCATTATTAATAATATAAATCCAAGCTAATACCACATTCTCAAATTCAACCTTAGAAATAAAGAACCTTTTTTCCCATATTTTTGTGCGTAAGTCAAAAAGCCATTTTTTCTCCTGCCACAAATCCAATAAATTTTTTAAGTCTTCTATGGAAGAAGTTGAAATTTTTAAGAATTCCTTTTCAGGAAATTCAGTAGTAAAAATTGTGTTTGCGAAATATCTTTGAAATCTTTGAGGATTCTGTATTGAGATATCCGGAAAATCACCTCTCCCAGGATATAATAATTCTAAAGTTTTTAAGATTAACTTCTTACTATCTTTATCTTTTTTATATTGGCTTTTTAAATACCTTTTGATATTATAAGAGTTCCTGTCTTTGTTTTCCATCAACCAAGGTTGTTTTAAAATACTTTGCCTCATTTTTACTTATCTCTTCCACAACTTTTCCAAATTTTAATCTCAAAAGCTGTACTTGATAAAATTCCTTGAAAAGGACTTCATCCTCAACTAATGTGTAATTTATTGTAAATAGATTGACGAAACGAATTACATCTCGCAAGTTCTTAATGTAGAAATCAAATAAATTATACTCTGAAACATCATTAGAAAAAGCAGCGATAAAAGCTTGATCAGCTGGTAGATCTGAATAAATTGCTGATCTAATATCGTTGAGTTTTTCAGGAAATCTTTCAAGTAATAACTTCTCCATCTGCTCCTTTAAAATTCTATTATCAAATCCTGGTGGAGTTATTTCTAATTGAAATATCTTCTCTAAATAAGTTTCCGATTTGTAATCATTAATACTCATGACAGCAGATTTCAAATATTCTTTATCAAAAGCAACAAGAAAAAAGGTGTTGTGGAAATTTGCTGAATTTCTAATCAACTTTAAAACTTCAATTATTTCTTTGTTATCTAATCGATCTAAATCATC
>CBDVAV010000032.1:0-14554 GCA_965372055.1 uncultured bacterium
GGAATGTGTAGTTCTGGAAACTTATAGAGATTCCCAGGCTGTTCTGGCACACGCAGGAAATACCGGCGAACATTTACAGAAAGTACAAGAAGTGGCTGAATTATCAATAGAATTATATGGTAACCCAAGCCAAGAATTAAGAAATGCGATCAAAGGTATGGCACCAAAGATTTATCCTTTTTATTCAAGCTTGTGATTAGGAGGATATTGTACTACTGGATTAATTCATCTCTCATATTCTTGTATGTACAACAGCATTGTTATTAATTTCACAGTTGTTAATTCAGCCGAACACCTTCACCAATCTACATCATATACATAGGAAGCCCAGCCGATTTCCCCGTTTTTACCTTGTACCACCACCTCAATCTTAAATTGGCCAATATCATTTGATTGGTAATATTCGATTTCGGCTTTACCCTGAGGGTCAGTGGTTAAATTGCCCTTCCAAAAAATTTGAGGCCTGAACTCAGGAAGCTTTTGATCTTTTTCTTGCCTATCTATTGTGGTTATTTTAGGCAAGGACGCAATAGGTTGCAAACCGGAAACCACGAGTTCATTGGGATTTCGCCTCTCCAGGTCATTCATTTTTTTGTACTTCGTGGTTATGATCACAACCCCACCTATCCCCATCAGTCCAAATTGGGTTTTAAGGTTATCCTCATCAAAATAAAGGGCAATATCCTCGATATCCTCAATATTTAAACTGGTTACCACATTGGGTTTCCGCGTTAATTGTCCATCAATAATAAAAAGTGGCTTGGCTGAATAGAATTTCCTGATGTTCGGGTTAAACATAATTGCGGTCAAACTTGAGCGCTTGTTTTCTCTTCTAAACTTTAAAGGGGTACTGATTTCCTTGAAAAAGGTGGGGAGGTCTGGGAATTTTTCATAATCATTGACATGAAAAAACCTATCTGGCTTTGGCTCTTGCTCAATATTATTAGGGGTTTCTATTTCTAAAGGTGCCTCAACCGTATTATAAAGTTGATAGATCAGTTTCCTCTGCCTACTGTTTTCCAAATATCGTAGAATCTCTGGGGTATAGGCCAATTCCTTCTTTTCGTTTATAAGTACACCATCCAACAATTTAACATTAACAGGAGCCAGCTCTTCTCCAGTAGGATCCGTCTTCCATTCGTCAAGAAGAGGAAAGTGAAGACGAAATAAAAAGCCTTGTGGGCCATAAAAATCAGGAATTGCAAGTGAAAATTCACCTTTTTCATCCGTAATGGTATAATAACCCTTGTTTTTTGACTGTGAGTATGCATCTAAAACCAGGCCATTTGCCAAGCGGTTTTCAATAACTACCCTTCCCCTTATCCTAATGGTACTGTCCAATAAACCAAGTTGGCCTGTATATAAGAGATTGCCCATAAATAATGTTTGACCCCCAGATTTCATCAAACCCCAATCAACCACAGATACAGATAAATTGGCCTGCACAGGCTGCCCGAGATTATCTGTTACAATGATGGTTGCCGCAACTTTTTCACCTTGTCTATATTTTGTCTTGTCTAATGCCACCTTTATCTTCAAGGGATTATCCGTGGCCAAAGGCATTTGTGATACAGTTTTGGTTTCTTCTACTTTTTCCTTGTCAAGTTCAGTAGGTACAATAAAGTCACTGTAAATTGGGATTGATGCAAAAGCCAGGGTCTCCTTTTTCTTGTTAAGTGAATTGGTTCCGGTTACTATCAATTGGTACACACCTGCTTTAACTTCAAAAGGGATTTTGAAAAACCCAGTGGTATAGGCCTTTCCTTTAGTTCTCAAATAGGAGCTATGGATCGCCTTGCCCTCATCATCAAATATTCCAATGCCAATGGCCTTATCATTTCCTTTAATTGAAACAGGAAAATATACCTTATACCAAATGACCTCCCCGGTTACGTAAAAGGGTTTGTCAACATGGATAAAGCAATGATTGGAATCCTGGCCTTCAAGTGATGGCATTACACCAACGAAAACGATTGCTAACAATAACCCAATGCCCGATATTTTCTTTTTATCCATAAAGTGATTTAATATGAATTTTATTTAGGCCATTAAAAATTAGGTCATTTGCCCCAATATTCTGGTTTTTCAAGGGAGGAATTTGGCCAGACCAGGCAATTCAGGCAAACTGCATCTGCCCTGCGAATTCTTTGCCCGTTACAAAATTCTACAGGTGAATTGGCCTCCTCTGAATCTACAAACCGCCTGATTATTGCCTGGTCTGAGGCAAAAAAATACCCCAACACTTCCTCTTGGGGGTCATCCAAATTAATGATATTCCCTTTTATCTTACCAGGAGCTGCTTCGAACATATTGCCGTTCAAGCTGGTACTTTCCCTAACCCTGTTCCAATAATCAAAGGCATTGTCAGTTAAAGATTGTTGATATGCAGTCAAATGAAAACCCCAGCTAAACCTATGATTGTTATTTGTTTCCAGTATCATATGATTGGCCAACTTCTCGTTGTTGGCATCGGTTCCATCAAAGACCTGTGCGGTTCCTGTACCTAACCGTTGGGGTATATAACATATCATTCGAATTGCTAAGAGCCCGAGAGGAAGGGTTCGAAACTGATAAACCCCAAAAACATCCCATTTCAAATGAGCCCTTCCTTTTCCATCGGGGCGTTCTAATGGAGTATTAACAAAAAATTGCATGTAATTTTTTGTAACGATGTTTTCTGCACTGCTCAACTCCTCTCGTTTTTCAAATTTGATATCAATGGATTCGGGCCTTGGTACAGGGATTATTTCTTCAAAAGCTGACTCATAACGCCTATTTTCTAGTGTGACCACTGAAATTTTGTAACTTTTCCCAATTTCTATTTTAAAACCAGGGTTTCCTTCAGGGATTTCCAAATAGAAGTTCCCAGGTGGTTCAACTTTTTCCAATACTATGGAACTCCCATCTTCCCCTACCAACATTACTTCGGTTCCTTCAATCGCCTCAGGTATATTTGTGCTGTTTACTCCAATCGCTCCAACCCTGCCAACAAATACGGAAACAACAGAAGGGTCTGACCTTGTGACACTGCCAAAGATGGTGATCCTGTTTTCTATGCTTGATGGAATTTTTAAGGTAATCTCATCTACACAAGAAGTAAGTAATGAGCTCGCAAAAAGGGAATAAAATAAAAAAAGAGCAGTGGCATTTGAATTTCTATGATGGACCAGGGATTTGTTTAATGGGTTCATTTTGAATCTTGCTAGATAGTTTGAAAATTAAAGGTGATAGAAGGAAAGGCACTTCCCAAAATGGAAAACTTTTTAGCTTTAGGCTCTCCAAATGACCGTTGCTCAAAGAATACCGAAAAGGCATTCTTCCTCCCATACACATTATAGATTGAAAATGTCCAGCTAGTCTTAAATTTCTTCTTCATGTTATATCCCTGGCCAATGGTATAAGCAAGATCCAACCTATGGTAAGCTGGAATCCGTAACTGGTTCCGGTCAGAATAAATGGGGAATGCAAACCCGTTGTCAGTCCTTATTATGCCCACAGGGGCTGTTATTGGCCTTCCAGAACCATAGTTAAAGTTCAAGGATATTGAATGCCGCTGGTTTGGTTGAAAGATTGAGACCAAAGAAATATCGTGGGGCTTGTCAAAGTTGCTGTTGTACCACATTCCATTATTAATCCCTTCCACCTTTAGTTCTGTTTTTGACAAGGTATAACTAATCCAACCATGTACCTTGCCCTTCTTTTTCTTTATGCTCAACTCTATTCCCCGTGACCTTCCAATGCCCGGTAGCAGTTCTGTTTCAATATGGGTGTTTGCATTAAGCTCGGCGAAATCTTGATAGTCGAACAGTTCATCAATATCCCTATAATAAACTTCCAATGAGGTTTCCCACAAATTATTTCTTAAATTCTTAAAATAACCCAGGGAAAAATTGTGGGACCTCATGGGTTTGATGTTGGAAGTGCTTAACTGCCATACATTGGTCGGTGTGGGCGAGGCGAAATTTGAAAATTGATTAATAAATTGGGCTGTCCGGCTATATCCCCCCTTTATTGAAGCTAAAGGCCCTGTTTTATACCGGAATGAAATCCTCGGCTCAACACTTGAATAGGAGGCAATTGTTTCACCACTGGAATATTGGATGGTGTCTTCCAGAGTATACAATTGAGGCCTTGTTCCCGTGGCATACTGAAACGAGGTACCGGAGCCAATGTTTTGGTAATATACAAACCGCACCCCACCGGATGCAGTCAACAATGGTGAAATCTCCCATTCTGCATTGAAGAACCCTGCCCATTCCAAACCTTTTTCAGCTTCAACTGATTTTGGGATTACCAATGAATTTTCACCCTCTGGGATTAATTCCCCTGGCTTCACCCGGTAATAAATCGCCGAGCCACCAGCATCTATATTTAGCCCTTGTTTTAAAGAATAGGTCAGATGTTCTTTTAATTTCAGGTAAGAAACCCCGCTTTCCAGCACTGAGCCATCTGTACCCATAAGGTCTGACTGGGTGCTTTCATAACTGCTGGCCGTTGCCGAAAATTTTGAGAACAACCTCTCCCCAAACAGCTTTTCATAAGCAAGCTGCCCCATATAGGTATCATAAGCAAATCCAAATTCCTCATTGAAACTGAACTCATCATGTGAGGAATAAAAAGCCAGGTTGAGAGTGTTTTTATCATTAAGTTTATGGGCGTACCCAAAATTGGCATCATAAAAAGAAGAGGAACTCCTCCGGACTTCCGGGATATCTGTTGCCTTTAACACCCAGTCGGAATAGGTCGATCTGAAGCCAAGGATAAAAGAGGATTTGTCTTTAACAATAGGTCCCTCTAAGGTCAATCGGCCTGTTACAGGGCCGATACCACCCTTTATCTTATATCTTGAAAAGTCACCATCGCGCATACCAACATCCAATACCGAAGCCAACCTTCCCCCAAACTGTGCCGGGATAATACTTTTATATAAAGTAACATCATTTATCAGATCTGGATTGAAGGTACTGAAAAACCCAAGGGCATGGGAGGGGTTAAATATGAATCCCTCATCTTGCATAATCAGGTTTTGGTCAACTCCGCCCCCCCTTACGTTGAACCCCGAGGCTCCTTCACCTATGGTGCTTACACCTGCTTGGAGCTGTAACACCTTAACAATATCAGCTTCCCCCAAAAACACAGGCATTTTCTTTAGCTTTTTCATGTCGATTTTTGTGGTACTGACCTGAACATCCACAATGTTGGCATCTGGAGCTTCTGCTTCTACCACGACTTCTTCCAGGTTAATAGCGACTTCATAAAGTTCGAAGATAACCTCCCCGTCACCATACACTGAAAATCTCGTGATCAACGTTTCATAGCCAACATACTGAACGGTCACCGTGTGTTTTCCTGTTGGTAACTCTATTTCAAAATTTCCCGATTCATTGGTAGCTGCCCCAAATCTAAGATCCGGAAGAAAAAAAGTTGCGCCAATGATGGTTTCCCCTGATAGACCGTCAACCACCTTACCTTTTACATTGGCCCTTCCTGAAAAACTCAATTCCTCTCTGTCGCCTACAATCACCAGATTATCCTCATTCTCATCATCCTGGGGAGGGGAAGATAACTCTTCCAATGCATTGAAGTAACTGGCGGAAAAGACTTGATCAAAAATTTGCTTTGGTGCAATGATTACAGCATAGTCCCGATAGAACCTATGAGCCAGATCAGTGCTTGCAAACAATTGGACAAATGCATTATCTAATTCAACACCCTGGAAATCAAAAGACAATTGTGTTTGGGGCAGGTCAGCTTCTTTGTAAAGAATATGCAAATGAAGGTCTTCCTTTAACTGATCAAGGATTTCACTTAAAGCTTTATTATCAAATTTCCAGGAGATTATCTGGTTGGTGGGTGACTGTGCAGACAATAATAGTGGAAAAAGTATAGCCATAAGGCCAAGTTGGGGTGCTTTGTTAGTTATGGTTTTCACGCCCGTTTTTTTAGGAAAAATAACGCACTGTATAAAATTTAAATTTCAATTTCTCTAATAAACGATTACTAAAGGGGTTCTTCATTTTAAATTGAATGGATTCAAAATACATGGTCCATTACCTGGGTTTTATTATCTATCATTTTCAATATCAATATCCAAGAATCATCCATCGGATACTTATTGGAAATTATTTGAATCCTTAACTTGTTTTCCCTCAACTCGGAAAGTAATCATAAAATAATTATTATCATACTGTACTTTTTTTAAAGGAAGCAGACACATAAACAATTTTGGTTATGGCTGAAACAGGAACTGGAACAGACAGGCGATATAGCCCACTCAAGATTAGGGGCTAAATTTTAAACTGATACAATGGTGGATTGCTAATATGCCCTTACCCGTTTTCCAGCCATAAAGTTTACGAAAGCCTGGTTTACTACCCGGTTTCCTCCAGGGGTTGGGAAATTCCCAGTAAAATACCAGTCGCCAAGATGGTTGGGGATAGCTTTATGTAGGTTTCCGATTGTCTGGTATATGATTTCCACTTCAGACTTCATGCCGGGGGGCTTAACAATCTCAGCTATCTTGGCTGAAATCTGCTCGTAGCTGAACGGGGAGTATATCCCGTTCACATGATTCACCTTGGAATTATTGGCAATGGCAAGTTTACATTTTTCATTGGTTTCATCCAAAAGGTCTTCCATACCTATATCCTTTATCAGTGCCAAGGCTGCCCGAAAGGCCACGAATTCATAGATTTTTGACATGTCTATGCCATAACAATCAGGGAAACGAATTTGTGGTGCTGATGAAACTATGATTACTTTTTTGGCGCCGAGTTTTTCAACCAAGCTTAGAATACTCTTTTCCAGGGTTGTTCCCCTGACGATGGAATCATCAATAATAACCAGGGTGTCCCTGTCTTTATTAATTATTTCATAAGTTGTGTCATACACGTGTGATACCATTTCTTCGCGGTGTGCGTCCTCGGTAATGAAAGTCCGCATTTTAATGTCTTTGATCACTAGTTTTTCTACTCTTGGCCGGAAAGACAAAATTTCATCAATAGGGTCAATATGTGGTTTTTTGTCCAGGATTATTTCCTTTCTTCTTTGTGCCAGGTAATTTTCCAATCCATCAATTATTCCAAGAAATGCTGTTTCCGCAGTGTTGGGAATATAAGAGAAAACTGTATTTTTAAGGTCGAAGTTAATGGCTTTCAATATCTGGGGCACCAATAACCTGCCCAATTCTTTTCTTTCCCTGTAAATATCAGGATCAGTCCCCCGGGAAAAATATATCCTTTCAAAACTGCATGATTTCTTGGGCAGTTTCTTTATGAATGGAAACTCCGCATAGTCGCCACTTTTATTGATGATCAAAGCATGTCCGCGTTCAATTTCCTGAATTTGCTCATACTCAACGTTAAATGCAGTTTTGATGGCTGGCTTTTCACTGGCTACTACCACTACCTCATCGTCGGCATAGTAGTACACTGGGCGTATGCCGGCGGGGTCACGGGCAACAAATGCGGCCCCATATCCTGTTAATCCAGCCATGGCATACCCACCGTCAAAATCCTTGCATGATTTTCTCAGCACTTTTTGCAAATCAAGCTCATTCTCTATCAGGTGGGTGATCTCTTTTTTGGAATATTTGCTTTTATATTTTCTAAAAATTGCCTGATTGCCTTCATCCAAAAAGTGTCCTATTTTTTCCAATACCGTAACTGTATCAACTTTCTCCTTGGGATGCTGGCCCAGATCCAACAAAATGTTAAAGAGTTCATCCACGTTGGTCATGTTGAAATTCCCGGCCATCACCAGGCTTCTGCTTCTCCAGTTATTTTGGCGAAGCATAGGATGGCAGCTTTCTATGCTGTTTTTCCCATGGGTACCATACCTGAGATGACCTAACCAAGCTTCACCGGTAAATGCACAATTCTCCTTTAGCCATCGCTCGTCATAATACTTATCTTTCCCTTCTTTTTTTGCTTTTTGGTACTTTTTGCCAATTTTGGTAAAAATTGCAGAGATAGGTTGCCGGTCTATGGATCGGTAACGGCTGATGTATCGCTGTCCTGGTTTTTGATCTATCTTGATATTGGCAACCCCAGCACCATCTTGACCACGGTTATGTTGTTTCTCCATCAATAGGTACAACTTGTTCATACCATAAGTGGGAGATCCGTATTTATCAATATAATAAGATAGGGGTTTTCGTAAACGAATTAGAGCAATTCCACATTCATGCTTGATATCGTCGCTCATTGGGATTAATATTATTTGCAAAATTAATACTAATAAGAACTAAGCACAATACTTTCTACTGTTTAAAAATTCCTTATAGATTATTTTCAATATATAAGGAGGATAATTAAAATAAGGAGAATGAAGGGAGCCATGGTCAGGCTTTCCTTAAAGGTAAGATCTTTGAGTATCGTATCCGGTTGATCCCGTAGCCATATTTTGCCAACTATCATCCTTTGCACTGTCCATATTATTACCACCAGGCAAAGTATTAGCCAGATGATATACATCAGATCATTCCATTTAGCATAGGGTGTTTCAGTGAAGTTGATGGGTATAATAGCAGGAAAGATCAAGGATGCCAGCATTGATAATATCATCAACATACTCCATTTGGGCATCTTATAAAATAACCCCGAATGAAAATTCACATTGGTACTACCAGTTCTGTATTCAAGGTAATTGGCGAGTGAATACATCACACTGAACAACAAAGTTTCCATTACCACGAAATTGGTTATAATACTAAAGTGATCATCACCTGAAATGATCAGGAACGTTATTGCCCAACTTCCCTGGGATACAAAAAATAATGTGATAGTCGTTTTAATATTCTTTGAAGCTAAAGCCAAAAGTGCAAAATATAAAAAGCCGAATATTCCTGGCCAGGCTATCCATGGAAATACAGATAGCATGTCAGGGGATTCGGGGCCAATCCAAGTGCTCATCCCTATTAGCACGGCTTTCGGCAATAATAGCAGCAGAATTATTACCAGGGGAAACGGCAATTTTGCTGCTTTAAATAACCAGGTATGAAATGGTAAAAGTCCTCCGATAATGAACAAGGCAATAATTTCGACCAAATTACCATCGCCAACAGTTAACAGTAATATCGCAGCCATGTAAAACAAAATGATCTGAAGCCTGGCCAGCCTTTGATCTGTATTGCCAAGTTTACTTAATCCCAGACTGATCCCTGTCAGTGCCAGGAAATGAGCCATGGTAAATAAATCGGAAGACATGAACAATCCCACCACTGCAATATTCAGCAGAAGGTAGGCAACAGAATTTCGCTTTGTCCAAAAAACATCACTCCAAGTGTTGACCAGGGCATATATCATTAAGGCCGGTATCAGCCATATTGGCAAGCCCTCCTGTGGATGATTCAGAATCAAATAATCCCAAAAACTTATCTTGCCCGAAAATGGACTTGTTGTTGAGATTATAATTAACTGTAAACTTAATAATACGACCATTAACGGGTTCAGGAATTTATCCGGTAAGGTCAATACCATTAAACATCCCAAAACTGGTATTGATACTATTGTTAAAAAATAATATTGTTCCATAAACTCTTCCATACTGATAACCTATGGATTAAACGCCAATAATAGTACCCACACCCATAATAGGATAAATCCAACCTGAACAATTAGCCAGGCTATGGATTTCAGATGGTTGCCAATTTCATAATTATTCAAGATATTCCTTGAAGGAAAATTTGTGATGCCATCGAAGAGGATGCGGTCAAACCACGAACTGATATGTGCCAATACTATGAATGGAACGATTGCGATTTTAAACAGCCAGGTTGTGAGGTTCTTTATCACCTTGTCAAAAGTATATAAAATAGAAATTAGTTGCTATACTAACTCAAAGGTTTGTAAAGTTGGAATTCTCTAAAACGAGGTTGCCGAATTTTGAAAGTTAAGTAAACAAGAGCGGCTTATACTATTCAACTATTTTCTCCACTCCATTATGCATTGGAAATTGAATTTTCCACAAATGATAGTATTGTGATCTGTTCTCTATCAAGTCTTGATGTGTGCCTTCTTCAACAACACGGCCCTTATCCAAAACAATAATTATATCAGCTTCATATACCGTGCTTAATCTATGGGCTATCAGAATAATAGTTTTGTTTTTTTCCTTGAGAAGCCTGATAGCCAATTGCACGTATCGCTCAGCAGAAGAATCCAATGAAGAAGTTGCTTCGTCCAAAACCAAAATTTCAGGGTCTCTGTACAAAGCCCTGGCAATGGCAATTCTTTGCTTTTGCCCACCGGACAAGGTAGCCCCGTTTTCCCCCAAATATGTCTGAAATCCATTTGGCAGTTCTTCAATAAAATTCATAATATCCAATTGAGAACATATTTCTACAATATTTTTCATGTTTGGCGAATGGTCACCCAAGGCAATATTGTCAATTACATTTCCGGCAAAAAGGTCGATCTTTTGCGGAACAATGCCAACTATATTTCTGAGCGAATTATTAGTGACATTTTTAATATCATGTCCACCAATTGATATACTGCCAGATTGGAGCGGGTAAATATTTTGTAACAATGATACCAATGTAGATTTTCCGGATCCACTTTCACCCACTATTGCTGTCACTTTACCACGAGAAATAGTAAGGTTAAATTTTTCAAAAACTGTAACTCTCGATCCATATCTAAAGCAGACATCCTTAAATAAAATATCACCTGCCATTTCTTTCTCAAGGATGATTTGGTTTTCGTCATTTTCCCTTTCCAGGTCCATGATCTCGAATAACCTGTCCGCGGCTATCACCGCATTTTGGATAGTTTTATTCATACCAACCAAACTGCCTAATGGGCCATTGAAGTATCCAATCAAAGCATAAAAAGAAAGCAATTCCCCAGGAGTAATTTCATTTTGTAAAACAAACCTGCCTCCTACCCAAAGTAGTAAAATAGTAAATAGCCTACTAATGAACTCCGATGATGAACCTGAAAAAACATTGTTTAAGCCCGATTTATATACAGAACCCAAGAGGTTCATAAACCTGCCTTCGGTCTTTATGTTGGCGTATTCTTCAATTCCGAATTTTTTTATGGTTCCAACGGAATTAAGGGATTCAATCAATTGAGATTCAAGTTCAGCGGCATTCTCCATCACTTTACGCTCAACTTTCTTATTTAACTTATTGGTGAAAAGGTAAATAACTGAATATAATGGAATGATCAATAATACAACCAGGGCAAGCTTCCAGTAGTAAGTGAACATGAGCAGAAACGAGAAAATTACAATAAAGATGCTTACTATTAAATTTACAGTGACATCGTTGATAAATGCACGGATCTTAACCGCGTCGTTTATCCTGGAGATAATTTCCCCCACTCTCATGGTATCAAAAAATTGCTGTGGAAGTTTTAGCAAATGCTTGTAATAACCCAGGATTAATTGGGCATCCATTATTTGTCCGGTCTTGATGGTGAAAACATTTTTAAAAATCCCGGTAATGACCTGGAGAAATAATAAAATCATCATTACTGTCCCCATCATGTTCAAAAGGTTTTCGTTGCCCTCTACAAATACGTGGTCAACAATTTTCTGCACAAAAATGGAGGTGGACAAACCAATAATTGTATACACTATCGCTCCGAATAGAACCTGGAGCATCAGTTGCTTATGGGGGCGGATCAAGTACCAAAACCTTTGGATCACGGGAACTTTCTCGTTTCGGGCCATAAACGATTTATCAGGCAACAGGATAACCAGTACACCTGTCCATAGTTCCATAAACTTTTCCAGGGAATATTTATGAAGTTGGCCATCAGCAGGATCCATTACTTCAACATATTTGGTTGTAACCTTGTAGATCACCACGTAATGGTGCAATACTTCGTTTACGATGATATGTGCTATGGCTGGCTTGGGGATTTTGATCAGGCTTTCTTTTACCCCCTTTACCCCTTTAGCAGTGAAGCCGAGCTTTTCAGCACCTTCTACCATCCCTAGGACGTTGGTGCCTTTTTTATCGGTGGAGGCCATTTGCCTGATCCGTGACACGGGGATCTTCAGATCGTAGTGTGCGGCAATCGAGGCCAGGCAGGCCGCCCCGCAGTCTGTGATATCCCTTTGCTTGACCTTGATATTTTTTGACATGGATATATTGCTAATTGAGTTTTGTTGGGTTTAGCCAATCATCTGCTTTGTCAAACAATAATTGATAAAGGTTTCTGCGGGTGATCTGAAAATTGGCCTGTAAAGTCATACCATTCCTGAGGTGTCCTTTATGACCGCTTTTTAAAGTAAGGTAATCCCTTTCCAAAGTACATTTTACTTTAAACACTGGCAGCTGGTTTTCCAACAGGTAAACGTCATTTGAGATGTCCATAACTTTGCCTGTTAGTACACCCCATTGGTGAAAGTTAAAAGCATCAACCCGGAACCTGGCAGATTGTCCGGGTATTATTTGCCCTATATCCTTTGGGGTAACGAAACAATGGACAATAAGCATTGAATCAGGGGATATCTCGGCAATTTTCTGATTGGCATAAACATAACTCCCCTCTTTGATCCCGATCAGGTTGTGGATGTTTCCCCTGGTGGCAGCATGCAAACTATATTTCCTTATTTCTTCCTCCAGCCGTTTAATTTGACTTCGGGTATCACTTAACTCGATAGACAGCTTTGATCTTTCATTTTCCCAGGTTCTTCTTTTTTTCTTGATGATCAACCTATGCCCGGCCAATACCTGTTCATAGTCAAACTTCCGGTTGTCAAATTCCAATTCAGCAATTACTTGTTGCTCAAAAAGTTTCTTGTCCCTGAGAAAGTCCTTTTCTGTTTTTTTTATCTTGCCCCAACTGTTTGTCAGCTCTTCCTGAAACTGGGAATAGTCTTTATTATAAAGTGGGGATTTAAGTAATGGAGACCAGGTGAATAAATGGGATGAATCCAGTGACAGGAGCTTATCCAGATCGCCGATATACAAGGCTTGTCTGTCTTGGTTTTCTTTCAAAAGTTGTATTTGGTTATTGATCACTTCATCATCCACTTTCATCAATAATTGCCCTTTTTCAACCGCTTGGTTTTCCTGTAGGTCAAACTTCGTAATTCTGCCTGACACAGGCGAAAAAACCTCATTGCGAGGGGAAACTGGCTGCAAAATCCCCCTGCTTTTAACCGTGATATCAACATAGATAAATGGTAATGAAGCCAAGGCGCCAATGATGAAAATGATTACCGTGGAGTAGATAATTTGCGATTTAACCGATTGCTTGGAGAGGTAATGCTCCGCCGTGAATTCGATGATCTCTTTGGGGAAGATTTGTCTCACAATGGGATTATTGACGGAATCTTATAATTAGAGATTTAATTCGACTTAAGATGTTACCCAAATCATTTAAATCTTTAACTGTTGAAGTGAAATCTAGTATTAGTGATATACAAAATGTTAGAAGGGAGCTAATTATTAAAGCAATTATATCAAGATAATCAAAAGTCCCAATAATTGGGATCGCAAAACTGGATATTTCAACAATTATGTACATAAGCGTAATTATGACGATATCAAAAACTTTGTTCCCCGATAATTTCCATTTCATTATCCAAGAGATGTTGCATAAAATAATTATACTTACAAGACTTGAGCCCATGCTTGCTAATCCAAAATCATCAATTTTTTTTAAGAAAATATAGTCTCGATAAGGTACTGAAATAAATAATCCACTTAAGTAGGATATAATAATGGTTAAAATATATTTATACTTCATTTCACATAAATTTCAAATATAGAATTTTGCAAAAAGAGAGATTGTCTTTTAATGACAATCTCTCAAACTACTTTATCAAACAACTTTTAATTATAATGAGTTGGTGTAGAATCATATGCTACACCACCATCATGCTGAACATCACCCTCATATTCTGCTGCACTTACTATTGTTCCTGCTATATAACCTACAACATACCAAAAAAGATTTCCACCATTAATATGCTGCATATCCTTAGAGGATAATTCAGTAAGGCCACATTTTTTAATTAAATTATTATTCATGTCGATTTGTTTTAATTGAAAAATTATTATTAACTGTATGAAAAATTCTGATTAACTCGTTGCATCATTATATCCATCAATAATTGCGTCTACTGCTGCTTCGGGATTAAGAAGTGCATCAATTATGATAGCTCCAACTATTATTTGCCACCACCCTCCATTACTTTCTTTTAATTCTTTGGAATCCAATTCCTGCAACCCCAAACTTTTTAATTCTAAAGTTTCCATAACTTTTTTGTTTACAAATTTAGCCTACTCTACCAGCTTTTCGGCATCCGCTTTTTTACTGTTTTGCAAAACTTGTCTCAACATTACGACCCCAGAATCTAAAATATTTGGATTCTAAATATTTTGGCAATTTTTTTTATGAGAAAGTAATCAAATGCTCGGTAAAAGCCAGAAGATTGATAACAGTATGAATTAGCCATATAGTGAAAAAAGCCGAAATATTCTTGAATTTGGCAATCACATAGGTAACCGACAAAAACAAACCCATTACCGTTCCATAGATTATATATTCCGGACTATAATAATGACTTAGCCCGAACAGCACAGATGATA
>CBDVAV010000033.1:0-14549 GCA_965372055.1 uncultured bacterium
CGAAATTAAAAAGAGCCCGTATCTATTTAAAGATTTTGCCCCAGCGTTGGTTTACGACAAAAAGAAAAATATAACCGACGAGTATTTATTAAATTATAATGGTTATACAAAGGAGTTTGAATTTTTGCATGAGGACAAAACCTATGTTTTGGACGTTCGTTACTACGATGAGATAGAGATTGCAGAATACACTCCAAGTACAAGCTACTCTCCAAAATTTGTGTCAGAATCTATCCGGTTTATCAAAGGAATTGATCCAAAAGACCTGAAAAACTTTCAAATGCTGGTTCATACTAATGATAACATGACAGTTTTCAAGAATTTTGATGTAAAACTAACACTTAGTGAATCAACCGGTAGTGGAAAAGGGATTGTGAAAACAGAGTTATTTTTAAGCAATTTCTCATACTACACCATTAAGGGAGATGCCATAAGCAAATTGAAGTTGAACAAGAAGAGCGTTCAGCAATCTTTAGATGGTCATCCCAAGATTGCATCATACGTGAAGAAAAATAAAATGAAGTTAAATAGCGAACAGAATTTAAGGCAACTGTTGACCTATTATAGCGATGTCATATTGCCTGAAGATGCCATCTCGGATCCTGTCGCATCAAAAAAGAATTAGGTAGTCCGGTAAGTTAAACCTGGATTTGAATCCAGAACGGCACATAAATAGGCAGTCAAAAATTGACTGCCTATTTTTATTTGCCAAAACCGCAATGGTGATTATTAATCATGCTTATGCAAAATGTAAGTATTTGTTTTTTTAGCTTTACAATTTAGCATACAGTTGTTGCAGCAACTGACCAATTTTCCTGGTATTATGATAGTAAATTAGTATTCAAAAAAACTCTAGTCCCATGTTCTCTTTCTTTAAAAAGCGCGGCAATAATGATATTATCAAAAACCATTTGAGTGCTTTTAATGGATCATTTACTGATGATCAAAAAAAAGCAATATTGGTCAGTTTATATGTTATTGCCAACTCAGATAAAGAATTCCATACCAAAGAAGTGGAATTTTTACAACAAACTGCCGATCTTTTGGATTATCCTGTCTCTGAAAATTTGAATGAGGAATTCTCAGGGATAAACAGAGGTAAAGTATTTAAACAATTAAAAGAATTTTCAGTGGATCAGAAAGAATGGTATCTGATCACCGTGGCAGGAATGATTTCTGAAGATAAAGAAGTAAGGGACAATGAATTGGACGATGCCCTAAGATACCTTCTATCAATGGGTATTTCCAATGAAAAAATAAATAAAACCCTGGATAAACTAAAGTCCATGAAATGAGAATGAGCCTCGAAAAAATGTCATTTTTCATCACATTTGATCATAGGATTTGCTTTCCCCTGAAGATTTGAGGGTCAGTACTCCATATCCTAAATTAAATTCTATTTCTGATAGTTCTGTTTTGCCTGGCATTCCCAACGGGAATATGATTTTCTTTCCTTTTTGTACATACGGCCCAAAGTGAGGATTGATAAATATTTGTTCAATTTTATCAAACTCAACTACAACCATTTGATTATTGGTAAAAGCCAGGTATGTAATGGAGCTTTCACCTTCCAGTTTAAATTCTTTGTTCACCAATGTGCTTTGATCGTTACTGTTGATGGCATCCGCAAAGTAATCTGTGCATGAAATCAAAACAGCAGCCAACATTATCACTAATATATTCGATAATCGCTCTATTTTCATAGCTGATAAAATTCATAAAGCAGTAAAGGAAGGTTGATTTTTATTCCAATTATATTGGAACTCTCTGTTAGATGAGGATAAGCCTTACTATATAATACGGATTTCCAAAAGGAAGGATATACATCAGATCGAATATTTTCTCTATATTCATTGCTTCTTTACCAATCAACAAACCGATCAAAAAGATATGACAATAAATTTACAGGCCTTTCTAGCCGTGCTTCCAATTTTACTGGCAGCTGTACTGTTAATATATTACCGTTGGCCAGCTAAAAGGGCAATGCCAGTAGTCTATTTAATCTCGATAATAATAGCCTTTTCCGCTTGGAAAATCTCGGCTATCCATATACTGGCCTCCACCATCCAGGGCCTATTTATCACCTTCGATATCTTGTACATCATATTTGGGGCAATTCTATTGTTTAACATTTTGAAATACTCTGGTGCTGTTGACTCGATAAGAAAAGGATTTAGTGAGATAAGTGATGACAGAAGGATCCAAGTGGTAATAATTGCCTGGCTGTTCGGGTCATTTATTGAAGGTGCTTCAGGATTTGGCACCCCTGCTGCTATTGTTTCCCCATTGTTGGTAGTATTGGGATTTCCGGCCATGGCTGCCGTGATGTTGGGGATGATGGTACAAAGTACAGCGGTAACTTTTGGGGCGGCAGGTACCCCAATCCTGGTGGGTGTTCGTGGCGGATTGGAAAACCCGGAATTAACTAAACAACTCGCTGCTTTAGGGATGAATTTTGATGAATATCTTCATTTGATAGCCTCTAATGCCGTAATTATTCATGGCATTACAGGTATTTTAATGCCCTTGTTAATGGTAATGATGATGACAAGGTTTTTTGGTAAAAAAAGGTCGTGGAGTGATGGTCTTTCCATAATGCCATTCGCAATTTTTGGTGGTCTGGCATTTACCGTTCCCTATGTCCTGGCAGGATTATTCCTAGGCCCGGAATTTCCATCTTTGCTTGGTGCCCTGGTAGGACTGGGCTTGGTTACATTGGCTGTCAAAAAAGGATTCCTGGTTCCTAAAGATACCTGGGATTTTGACGATCCGAAGGATTGGCCAAAGGGTTGGTTTGGCACTATCACAATTGATAAATCCCACCTTGATAATGGCAAATCAATGGCAGTGGGTTTGGCCTGGCTTCCATACCTACTGGTTGCACTGTTACTACTGTTAAGCCGTTTGCCCCAGTTGCCTATTAAAAATATGTTGACAAGCTTCAAATTTAACTGGACACATATTCTTGATACTGGTATTACAGCCACTACAACACCATTTTACCTGCCTGGTACAATCATAATAGTAGTGGTTGTCATTACCTACTTCCTGCATAAAATGAAATTCACTGAAGTGAAATCAGCAATAGCTGAATCTGGGAAAATGATACTAGGTGCTGGGTTTGTATTGATTTTCACGGTACCCATGGTACGAATCTATATCAATTCAGGCATCAATGAACTGGGAATCTCCAGTATGCCCGTGGCCATGGCCGAGTGGGTAGCAGTAAATGTTGGAGCAGTTTGGCCCCTCTTTGCCCCATCAATTGGTGCCCTTGGTGCCTTTATTGCCGGGAGCAATACAGTAAGTAATTTAATGTTCAGCATGTTTCAATTTGGGGTGGCCAAGAGTCTGTTGATTTCTGGTTCTGTAGTAGTCGCACTACAGTCAGTTGGTGCTGCTGCAGGTAACATGATAGCAATACATAATGTTGTTGCTGCCTCGGCAACAGTTGGTTTATTGGGAAGGGAAGGGGAAACATTGAAGAGAACAATATTGCCCACTATATATTACTTGATTGTAACCGGAGTATTGGGATGGCTATTCATATATTTGCTAGATGTTGGTGACCCGCTAATGAAATAGTTCTAAATAAAATTTCATAATAAATCTAAGCTGGCATCAAGATTGCACGAAATAGGCTTATTGTTTAATCCTTAAAAAATACTATGATGGCCTTAATGATAATCTTTGGGGGGGTAACCGTTTTTACAGGTATTGCACTTGGTTTGTTTTTAGTAACAAAGCTTCCGAAATTTTGGATAAGAAAGATGAAGTGAGATACTAATATCATTTGCCAAATTTATTTAATCAATTTTCGATCTCAATAGCAAAAAATATATTCAGGAATGCAACTGGAGATATATTGCTCATCTATAAATTGTATCAGGTTAACCACCTTGCTTTAATTGTTAATTACTTCCTAAAACACTTATTTGTTATAAAACAAGAGTGCAAATTCACTAACTTCGCCATTTCATTAAATTATCCTAATGAATAAAATAGTTAAGCGAATTCTAGTGGTTATAATAGCCGGGGGAATATTATTTTTGATTTTAAGACCCAAGCTTGAATTTTTACTTAGCGAACCTACCCAAGCCATGACTTTAACCCCAGCTCCGGCAAGGGAAGCCCTCACCGTTGACGGGCTAATTGTAACTCATTCCAATATCGATAACCAAATTTTTATTACGGGTTCAATATTGCCTAATGAATCTGTAAATATAACCAGTGAAATTTCAGGTAAGATTGAAAAAATCCATTTTCAGGAAGGGCAACACATAAGGAAAGGGGCATTGTTAGTGGATATTAATGATGACGAATTACGTGCCCAATTGGAGAAGTCGAAATATAACAGAAAACTATACAAGGATACTGAATTTCGTCAGCGCAAACTTCTACAAAGGGAAGCCATAAGCAGGGAAGAATATGAACAGTCCCTGACTGAATTAAGAACATCAAATGCCGACATCAAAATTTTAGAGGCGCAAATTGCAAAAACCAAAATCACAGCACCCTTTGATGGACAATTTGGACTGAGATTAGTAAGTCAGGGTGCATATATTACACCCAATCAATCCATTACAACATTATTTAACCTTGATACAGCTAAGATAGAATTTTCCATCCCTGGGAAATACAGTCGCATCATGAAAAGGGGGAAGAAAATCAATTTCACCATTGATGGGATCGATGATGATTTCGAGGGAGAGGTTTACGCTATTGAACCACAAATAGACCCTACGACAAGAACACTGAAAATGCGTGCTTTTAGCCCTAATTCAGAGGGATTGTTATTGCCTGGTCAATTTGCAAAAATCCAATTGATTTTGGAATCCCTGGAGGATGCCATTATGGTGCCAACCGAATCAGTGATACCAGAGTTAAATGGACATAAAATTTTTGTTAAATCCAATGGGAAAGTCACTTCTGTAAAAGTTGAAGTAGGCATCAGGACGGCTAGGAAAATACAGATCACTTCCGGATTGAACCAATCCGACACTATTCTTACTTCAGGTATACTACAGGTCAGGCCTGGAATGCCAATAAATATTCGCTTACCAGAACAAAATTAATATGGCCAGTCTTTCCTCAATATCCATAAACAGACCTGTACTCACGATTGTGATGTCAATTACCATAGTAATATTTGGCATCATAGGATTTAATTTTCTTGGGATTCGCGAATATCCGGCAGTTGATCCCCCGATAATCACGGTAAGTACTAACTATGTTGGAGCTAATGCCGACATCATCGAAACCCAAATTACCGAACCTTTGGAAAGTTCTATCAACGGAATAGCTGGCATCAACAGCATTACCTCATCAAGCAGGGACGGACGCAGTCAGATCACTGTTGAATTCGGGTTGGAGATTGATCTAGAGGCGGCAGCCAATGATGTAAGGGACAGGGTATCGAGGGTAGTGAGGGTACTGCCTCCCGATGTTGATCCTCCTGTGGTGACGAAAGCAGATGCCAATACTTTTCCCATCATTTTCTTGAATGTGAGCAGTGAAAAAAGATCCCTTTTGGAGCTTTCAGACTATGCTGAAAATGTACTCAAGGAAAGGTTTCAAACCATCCCTGGAGTTAGTCAGGCCATAGTATGGGGTTCAAAGAAGTACTCAATGCGATTACATATGGATCCAGAGAAACTAGCTGCTTATTCACTTACTCCCCTTGATGTACTTAATGCAGTTAACAGGGAAAACGTAGAGCTGCCTTCGGGAAGGATAGAAGGTGTATTTACCGAACTCACTGTAAGGACTCAGGGGAGATTGAATCATCCCGAAGAGTATAATGACTTGATATTGAAGGAAGATAAATCTGGGATTGTCAAGTTCAGGGACATTGGAAGGGCTGAGTTAGCACCAGAAAACGAAAGGACAATTCTTAGAAAGGATGGTGTCCCGATGGTTTTATTGGTGGTAATGACACAACCGGGCTCCAATGCCTTAGATATTTCCACCGAGTTCGATCGAAGACTGGCCATTCTTCAAAAAGATATTCCAGAAGACATCAATGCTGTGGTTTCCCTTGATAGTTCTGATTATATTGTGGAGTCCATCAATGAAGTCAGGCAAACTATCATTATTGCATTTTCTTTGGTTGTACTCATCATTTTTCTCTTTTTAAGGGATTGGCGGACAACAATAATTCCAGTATTGACCATTCCTATCTCTCTTATCGGCGCTTTCTTTATCATGTATATTGCTGACTTCTCTATTAATGTGCTGACTTTGTTGGGCATCGTCCTGGCCATTGGACTGGTGGTTGACGATACCATTGTCGTATTGGAGAATATCTATACTAAAATTGAAGACGGCGAGGAGCCCAATGAAGCTTCCCAACGTGGATCAAAGGAAATTTATTTTGCAGTCATCTCCACTACCGTTGCCCTGGCTGCTGTATTTCTTCCGGTAATTTTTCTTCAGGGATTAACCGGTAGATTATTCAGGGAATTTGGAGTGGTAGTTGCCGGGGCAGTTATTATATCTTCATTTGTTGCGCTATCCCTTACCCCAATGCTAACCAGTAAAATTCTCAAGAGAAGGAAAACCCACAATTGGTTTTATAATCTAACCGAACCATTTTTTACCTGGTTAAATAAAAAGTATAACGAATCACTTGAAGGATTGATGAGTCACCGATGGTTATCATTTGTTATGGTGGCAATTTCAATGGTGGGCATTTATTTCCTTTTCGGATCTTTGCCTTCAGAACTAGCACCAAAGGAAGACAGGAATAGGTTTTCAATAATTGCAACGGCTCCTGAAGGTGCCACTTTCGAATATATGGATGAATATGTGAAGGAAATCAATGACATGCTCGATAAGGAGGTTCCTGACAAAGATGGAGTGATTTCCATTACTTCACCTACCTGGCGTGGTTCAGTAAATTCTGCGTTTTTAATTGGTGTGCTTAAAAATCCTGAAGACCGGACTAGAACACAAAGTCAAATCGTCAGTCAATTAGCTCCTCTGATCCGGCAAAACACCAAGGCCAGGGCGTTTGTATCAGAACCGGAAACCATTGGTGGCCGGGGAATAAGCCCACTGCCAGTACAATATGTTATCCAAGCCCCAGAAATGGATGACCTAAAAAGGGTTCTGCCTGCTTTCTTTCAAAAAGCTGTGCAAAGGCCTGAATTTTCATTTGTAAATGTTGATTTGAAATTCAACAAACCCGAAATAAAAATTGAGATTGACAGGGAGAGAGCAAATGCTTTAGGGGTTTCTGTCAGGGATGTGGCGCAAAACCTGCAACTTGCCCTTAGCGGCCAACGCTTTGGTTACTTTATCATGGGTGGCAAACAGTATCAGGTTATCGGGCAAGTTGATCGGGCAAACAGAAATGATCCGAATGACCTCAAATCGTTATACGTGCGAAATAATGATGGGGTCTTGATCCAGTTGGATAACCTTGTAAATATAGAAGAGCAAAGTAACCCTCCACAATTATACAGGTACAACAGGTATTCCTCTGCAACTTTTTCAGCTAACCTTAGACCTGGAATTACGGTTTCTGACGGTATAGCTGCAATGGATAAAATATCAGAAGAAGTGCTTGACGATTCTTTTACCACGGCCCTTACCGGATCATCCCGTGAGTTTATGGAAAGTTCAAACAGTTTGTATTTTGCATTTCTATTTGCACTGGTGTTAATATACCTAGTGTTATCTGCACAGTTCGAAAGCTTCAAGGACCCTTTGATCATTATGTTTACTGTGCCCTTGGCAATAGCAGGCGCACTGTTTGCTTTGTTCTACTACAACCAAACACTTAATATCTTTAGTCAGATTGGCATTATTATGCTAATTGGCCTTGTTACTAAAAATGGAATTCTGATCGTGGAATTTGCCAACCAACGAAAAGCCAGAGGCTTAAGTGTGATGGAGTCGATAATTGGCGCTGCCGAAGCCCGGTTCAGACCAATATTAATGACCAGTTTGTCAACAATATTGGGAATTCTACCAATAGCATTGGCTCTTGGTGCGGGATCAGAAAGCAGAACTTCAATGGGCATTGCAGTAATCGGAGGATTGATATTCTCAACTATCCTTACACTTTATGTAATTCCAGCGATGTACTTCTATTTCACGGGCAGGGAAAAAAGAATGGCCAGGTTTTAATTTAAGATATGGGAAGGGTATTGTTCATAATTATCTCGGTTGCATTTTTACAGGTATCTGTATTTAGCCAGAAAATGTTAACATTGGATGAAGCTATCAAAATAGGTCTTGAAAATAACCACAATATTAAAATATCAACAAATGATGCTGCCATTGAGCGCAATAATTTCTCAATGGGTAACGCGGGTTTTCTGCCATCGATTAATCTAAGCACCTCACAATCATTTACAGAGCAAGATGTAAATCAGGAATTCCTGAACGGTAATATTATTGAAAAGAATGGAGCTACATCGGATGTATTTAATGCAAATGCTTCTCTTAACTGGACTGTTTTCGATGGGTCCAAAATGTTTATCACTTACGGGAAGCTAAGGGAATTACAAAAATCCAGTGGGCTGGGACTAGAGAGTGCAGTTGAGATAACCATTAGGGATGTCAGTTTTGCATATTTTAAGATAATTCTGGAAAGCAACAAACTCAACGTACTTGATACTACTATTCAACTTTCGCAGGAAAGGCTCGATTTTGCCAAATCAAGATATGAGGTTGGAAAGGCATCCAAATTAGAGTATATGTCTGCCCAGGTAGATTACAATTCCGATAGATCTGCTTTTATTCGGCAAAGGGAACTGCTGGATAATGCCAAAATCGATTTGAATCTATTGATGAGCATTGATCTTGATCAGGACTATGCCGTTCCCGGCAATATAGAGGTAGACACTACACTTCAACTCCCGGACTTAGAGCAAAAAGCTATTGCAAATAATCGTCAGATTCTATCTGCCCAAAATAATTTGTCGATTTCAAACCTGGAAATTAAAGAAATTGCATCCGAGAGACTTCCGTCCATTGGGCTGAATTTGGGTTATAACTATACTAATTTCAATTCACAATCCGGCTTTCTCTCCACTAATCAAACCAATGGACTTACCTATGGATTTTCGGCAGCATGGCCCATATTTATTGGATTTAGTGTGCAGAGGAGGTATCAGAATGCAAGATTGACTTTTAATTCGAATCAACTGAGGATCGAACAAATTAAACTACTGGTTATTACAGATATTAAAAAGGCCTTTATCAATTATAGAAGTAATCTTGAACTATTGGAATTGGAACAGGATAACTACAGTGTGGCCAAAGAAAATTCAGAAATAGCCTTGGAACGGTATAGGTTGGGCAATAGTAATGCCTTGGAATTAAGAGAGGCGCAGGTCAATGCTGTTGAAGCTGCCGGAAGATTGATCGATGCATCATACAATACAAAAATTGCGGAGATCAATTTGTTGTGGCAAACCGGAAGCTTGATTGAAGACGACACACCATTTATTGATCCTTTTAGCAGATAAATTAAAGGCTTGCTTCCGCTTTTTTTATCTGAATCAATCTCTTCTATTTAAAGCACGATTAAAAATCTCGTAAATCAGGAACTCTTAAATTCCTCTAATTGACGATGACAAATCTGTGCAACTTCTTCCAAAGCCTCCTTGTCATCTGCATGGCACTCCAATCCCATTTGCATATGGATGCTATATTCATCAAACCAAATATCGCTAATTTTTTCTTCAGGAATTCCTTGTAGGAAAGCAACTATTGGATAGATCTCAATGGTATATCGATTGGTAGGTATTACTCCCTGTTTTTCAAATTCTTTTATCATCCGGTGGTACTTGAGGTCTTGCAGGATCAATTTCACTGAAATTTGAGAATTATTCATTTTTTTGTAGATTAAGCTATTAAGATCAATAATAATCATTATGCAGATATTAATTGTCTTAATACGATAATTATATGACTTATATTGATCATTTTGTAAATTTAGTAGGAATAAATAATTGCACATATTGCCCTAAATATCGTTTAGCGTTATTTAATATGGCTAAAAAGGCAATTAATCGCATTAAAGTAGCACTAGTAGAGCGAGGGAGAACAAACAAGTGGTTAGCTTCAAAGCTTAACAAAAGTGTAGGTACTATTTCTCGATGGTGCACCAATGAAATGCAACCTTCTTTGGAAACTTTAGTTCGAGTTGCTGAGATTCTTAAAATGGATGTCAGGGAGTTATTGGTGAAGACTGATCCCGGGGCATCTTAAATTAGAGAGGAGTAAATCTTCTCAGACTTCTCCATAAAATTTGCATATTTCTTTTAAAAGAGCATATTTATAAGAGTACGAAACAAGTCTTTCCTGGAAAGCAATGGTAATCACTACTCCCGCAACACCTCAACCGGATTAGCCCCTGCCGCTTTCAGGCATTGGCCGCTAATAGTAAGCCAGGCCAGTACTAATGTGGCCACACCCGAAATAATGAAAACTGAAGCTCCGATGGAGGTTTGGTACGCAAAATTTTGCAACCAGGCTTTATATAATACATAAGCCATTGGAATTGCAATCAGGTTGGCCAGCAAAACCAGTTTCAAAAATTCCCAGGATGTGAGCTGAACCAGACTCCCGTAGGTTGCACCAAGCACCTTGCGGATACTGATCTCCCTTGCCCGTTGCCTGGTGGCAAAAGCTGCAATCCCCAATAACCCCATGCAAGCAAGACCAATGGCAACACCTGAAAAAACCTTGATCACATCAGTAAACTTCTGCTCCGAATGATAAACCTCGGCTATGTGCTGGTCTAAAAAATCATAACTAAATGGCACTTTAGATTCCAGTTTTTTCCAATTATCTTCAATATAAGCTATGGTTTGGCTTAAATCTACGGCCTCAACTTTTACCGACAGCCTACCTATGCGATCGGTACTGCTCTGCCAGGCTATTAGTGGCTCGATCTTTTGGGTCAATGGAGCAAAATTAAAGTCTTTGATTACACCTGCCACAGTACCATGATAGTACCAGAAATACCCGAAGTCAATCTCTTGCCCAATGGCTTCCTCCGGGGTCCAGCCCAATTGCTTAACCGCGGTCTCATTCAGCATAAAATAGGTAGACCTACGATTTGCAGCACCTTCGACAAAGTTTCTCCCAGCTACCAATTCCAGGTTGTATGCTTCTAGGTATGAAGGATCAAATGACATGGCTGGCATGATCATCTTACGACTGTCATCCCCTTTGGGACGGAAAGGATAATTGTCATAGCCCATTCCAGGCCAACTCCCTGCCGTAACATGGCTGATCTTCGGATTAGAAAGCAATTGCTGCTTGAACTCAGTAAAATTATGTTGCAGTTCGGTATTCCATCTTACGTTCAGGGTAAGGATTAGCTCTTTACCAAAGCCAAGATTTTTGTGATTTATGTAATCCAATTGACGACTGATCAAAAGAGTCCCCGTTATTAAAATAATTGAAATTGTAAACTGTAGAACCACCAGTCCTTTGCGTACCACTTGTGTGTTCCCTTTCTCACTTGCTGTCCTGGATTTCAATACCGAAACCGGATTAAAAGATGAAAGGTAAAGAGCCGGATAAATGCCTGAACCCAGGCCTGTCGACAACAAAATCCAACAACCAAAGATTACAAACACTGGCTCCTGTAGTTCCTTGATACTTAAGTTTACCCCGGTTAAGGAAATGAAATACGGCCAGATCAGGATGACAAATATTATGGCTAAAACCGCCGCCAAAAAAGTGAGCATTAAAGTTTCGCTGAGAAATTGAATAATAATATGATGCCTCAACCCGCCAATGGTTTTGCGGATTCCTATCTCTTTTGACCTTTGTAAAGACCTGGCGGTAGCGAGGTTCACAAAATTAAAACACGCTACCAATAAAACCAGCAGTGCCACGATAGACAAGATATATAGATAATCAATACTCCCATTTACCTCTATCTCATTACTAAGTTGAGAATGAAGGTGGATTTCTTTAACAGGTTGCAGATCATAGGTCACGGCCTCTTTTACCTGGTCAGGAGGGTAATGATTTGTCAAAAATCCTGGTAGCCGATCCTTTACTTGACGACTATCTATACCAGGTTTGAGTACTATATAAGTCCAAAAGGATTCTTCATACCATCCCCTGACATAGTTCGGTACTTCAGTAAATTGGAATAGATCATCCAGATAAGCTAGGAATTCGGGCTTAAAATGGGAATTCTGGGGAGGGTTCTCCATAATTCCGGTAATTTCAAAGTTTACGGTAAATCCTGCTAAATAAAGTTCCAATGTTTCTCCAATCGGATCAATATGGCCGAAATACTTAGATGCCATATTACTTGATAATACTATTGACCCGGATTGCGAAAGTGCTTTCGTAGGTGACCCCTTAAGAATTTTGCCTCCCAATACTTGGAAAATGGTACTGTCGGAAAAATAGAATTGTTGCTCTGTAAAGCTTTTATCACCAAAACTGAGTATTACATTCTTCTTTGGATATACTCTGGCAATGCTTTCAATTTCCTTAAAATCCTCTTTCAAAAAAGGGGCGGCTGCATAAGGAATACTGGCAATTGACTTAGTGATGTCCCCAGTGCTTTTGGACATCACAACCCTGTAGGTACGATTGATGTTGGGATTGCCTGATTCATAACCAGTCTCATGTATAATAAACACACCAATCAATGATGTGCACACCAATCCTATGGAAAAGCTTAATATACTAATGGCACTATAAGTTTTATACTTTAAAAAACTCCTAATACCTACTTTTAAATAATTTAGAATCATACTCTTTGATTTAAGATAGATTCTGGAACGATGTTAAATATGCGAAATCACTTCTAACCTTCCTGTTAAAAATTTCATAAATGATGTTACATGATTGTTAATGTTTGTAATTCAACAGAATTACCATTTCGAGCCTGGCAGATTGGTGTTAATAAGTTGTTAATCCATTATCCTCTCAGCTGATTTTGATGTATTTTTATAGAAAGGTTTAAAAGAGGGTATTATGAGCAGAAATACTATTCGGTTAGTTGTAATTCTGGCTACAGTATCAATTTTGGGGATTACCATTATCCAATTTTATTGGATGAAAAGGGTGTTCGATATTAAAGACAGGGAATTCAATCTCAGTGTTAACAATGCCTTGAAAACAGTTTCTGAAAGGCTTTGTGATTGTGAAGAAGAAAATCTACCCTCAAGAAATCCAGTTGATCAAATGTCATCAACATATTTCATAGTGAGTGTTAATGAGAAAATAGAACCTGCCTATTTGGATCACTACCTTCGTGATGAATTGGGAAAGCGTAACGTAAAAGTCGACTTTGAGTACGGTATTTATGATTGCCAGGCCGAAAACATGGTTTATACAAAGTATGTTAAGCAAGATGGAGAGTCTGAAGATAAAATACCGGAAATACCTGCATTGACCAATGCACCATTTAAGCGGGACCAATCCTACTTCGGTGTACATTTTCCTGGAAAAACAAGCAACCTGATCAGCCAGATGGACATTTGGATCTTTTCTTCAATTGTATTGCTATTGGTAATAGTATTTTTTGGATATACGCTTTTCGTGATCTTGAAACAGAAAAGGCTATCCGAGATCCAAAAAGATTTTATCAATAACATGACCCATGAATTCAAAACACCTATTTCTACCATCTCTATCTCCTCTGAGGTGCTTAAAGACCCCGAGATAATCAAGTCACCGGAACGATTGTTGAATTATGCATCAATTATCCAAAATGAATCACACAGATTAAAAGGGCAGGTAGAAAGGGTTTTGCAGATGGCCACGCTGGAAGAAAACCATTTCGGACTTAAAAAAGAAGAGCTTAACGTTCATGAAATCATCAAATACGCGATTGACAATATCAGGCTATCTTTAGAAGAAAAAAAGGGTGCGATCCAATACGGACTTGATGCTGAAAAGGCAACATTAAAAGCAGATAAGCTACACCTCACCAATATAATATACAACCTGTTGGATAATGCTATTAAATACTGCAAGCAAATTCCAAACATTAGACTGGTAACCAGAAATGAAAGGCAAGGGATCGTGATAGGAATTGAAGACAACGGAATTGGAATAGAAAACAGTCTTCAAAAGAAGATATTCAATAAATTTTTTAGAGTGCCTACTGGTAACATTCATGATGTCAAAGGCTTTGGCCTGGGATTAAATTATGTAAATATGGTTGCCAAAGCGCACAAAGGAGAAATCACAGTAGAGAGCAAGCCTGGTGTTGGATCCAGGTTCAGCATTTATTTGCCTTTTAGTTGATATTATGCCAAAAGCCAAGATTTTACTAGTAGAGGATGATCTTAATTTGGGTTATGTGATCAAAGATAACCTTATGGTGAACGATTTCGAAGTTATTCATTGTGATGATGGGGAAAAAGGATTTGAAACTTTCGATAATGAGTCTTTTGATATCTGTATCCTCGACATCATGCTTCCAAAAAGGGATGGATTTTCCGTGGCAAAGGCTATCAGGGAAAAAGACAAATTGATACCCATTCTTTTTCTCTCTGCCAAATCAATGAAAGAAGATAAGATCAATGGTTTTAAACTGGGAGCGGACGATT
>CBDVAV010000034.1:0-14475 GCA_965372055.1 uncultured bacterium
CCGATCCGGGATTACCCCCGGGAAATGCTGTACCGGTACCAATACCAACAAACCATTCAAAAACATAGCCATTTATTGATGGTATCCCTCCAGTCAATGCTGATGCTGTGATTTGAGCATTTGGATTTAACGGATCACAACTGGTTTGCTGAACATCTTCATTGATTGTGATGACAGGAAGTACTGTATTATCCAATACCTCTATTGTCAAGGGGTTAGAGGTGCACCCAAGTAGAGTATTGGAAACCACGACAGTATAAAATCCACTATCAACCAGATTTAATATCTCGATTGTTTCTCCTGGAATTACAGGAGCAGCAATTGAATTTCCTGCATACCAGGTAAAGGAATAATCGGTAAAATCTGCTACTGGTACTCCATCCAAAGTAACTGTAGTTTCGACTCTGCCGGTAAAGGTTACCGCAGGATTAGTCAAGGTGGGGTCGCAAACGACATTCTGGAAGGTGATGGCCATGATCACTGGTATCGAACTAAGGTCATCCAAAAGTATGCTTTCAGTATTTACGCAACCCGAAGTATTATCAGTTACCCTTACCGTGTAAGTCATGCCTCCCTGTAACTGTTGGGCAATTTCACTATTGGCACCTGAAGTAGTACTTACTACCGGACCTCCCGTTCCAGAACCCTCAAACCAATCAAAAGTGAACCCCGATGTTACCGGTCCACCTCCAACATCTGCCGTGGCACTTATCATTCCATTTGGTGTTCCGGAGCAAGTAGTTTCAGGAGTTGGAGTCAAAGTGATGACGGGGGTAACAGATGCGTCAGCGATGGTTAATTGTTGGGCAGAAGAAGAGCATTGTGTATCATTGTTTGTAGCCACTAATGTATAAGTTCCGGCCGGTAATCCTGAATAGATCGAACCTGTAAAGTCTGGCAATCCAACTGGGCCAAATCCAACCCACCACTGGAAAATATATCCTGCCACTGGTTCGCCAATAGCAGTTGATACTACGGTAGGATCAGTGGCATCAAGAATCCCATTGGGTGCTACTGGGTCGCAAGTGGTTCTATCGGTAATAACAAGTATTAAGGGATCAATAACGGGTGCAGTTAAAACTTCAGTTGAAGTCAAAACTTTTGTATTCACGCAAAGTGTGGTAAGATCGGTAACCCTAACTGTGTATTGCGTGAGTCCCGGAATGCCTGATATGGTTTCATTTGAAGATCCTGAGATAGCTCCATCCACTGGATCGCTAAATGGTACTGTGGTAGAAGCGCCAACAAACCATTCAAAATTAAAACCAGCAGTAATCCCTCCTATGGAAACAGAAATTGCCCCATTGGGATTTACACAGTTGATGTTATTTGTGAAAACCTCTGTAACAGTTGGAATGATAGCTGCATCAATAATATCAACTTGAACCGGGGCTGAGGGACATTGGGTATCATTGTTAATGGCAATCAGGGTGTAAGTGCCAATATCCAAGGACGAGTAGGTTACTCCGGTAAAATCAGGTACAGCAGTAGCAGTTCCACCAATCCACCACTGGAATGTATATCCTGCCGCAGGTTCGCCAGTAGCAGTAGTGGCAACTAGTGGATCCGATGTGGCGAGTACTCCATTAGGTATAGCCGGGTCACAATTTGTCCGGTTTGTAATTACTACTCTAAGGGGATCTACCACGGGAAAGGTTAAATTATCCACTATGGTTCCTTGTTGGGTTTGTGTACAATTAGTGTCATTATTGGTCACTTCCACAGTATAGGTGCCAGCACCTGAGCCAGCCAAAATAGTTGCAGTTTCCCCAGCCAAGGGCGTCCCGGTGCCTATGCCCTGAAACCATTGATAAGAATACCCTGTAACCGGTTCCCCGATGGAAGTAGTGACTGAAGCTTGAAGTGAACCGTCATATGCTGATGGATCACACCCCGTGTTTGGGGTAAGTTGGGTGGCAATCACATCAGGGGGCACCCTCAAATCCAATACTTCTACAATTGCTGGCAGGGATGAAATACATTGAGTAGAATTCTGGGTAACAATTACTGCATAAAATCCAGGAACAACCCCGGTCCTGGTTTTTCCAATGCCGTTGGCTATTGGTAGTGTACTTCCCAAAGTACCCAAGACATTGTCCCAAAAATACCAGTCAAATGTAAAACCAGCTTCTGCTTGTGGAACACCACTCAAAAGCGCATCAGCATCTATGGAGCCACTCGACAGGTTAATGCAATCGAATACATCTGAAAGTACTGTTGCAGTTGCATCAGGTATTACCGGGCCGGTGAGCGTAAATGATTGTAATTTTGTACAGCCTGCTTTTGAAACCCCTACGGAATACTCACCCGCTGCCAAATTACTGGCCACCGATCCTGCTATTCCAATGGGATTTAACAGGTTATCAAACCACTCAAATGTAAATCCTGTATTCCCACCCTCAATAAAAGCCTCCAGTTCCCCATTGACTGGATTACATTGGGATTGAGGGGAGTTTTCAATAATAGTTATGTTTGGATCCTGACCAATCCTTACAATAGTGGAGTCAATAGGCAAACTTGAACAGCCCTTATCAGTATTTGTAACTACAAGGGTGTAAGCCCCTTCTACTCTGCTGGTAAGACGATTTGTGGTTCCTTCTGCGTCTATAATGGCTGTGGTAGTATCAGAACCCAAGTACCATTGAAAAGCAAATTTGCTATAGTCTAATGTTTCTACGCCGCTTTCAAATACCACTGCCCTTAATTCACCAGTATTGGGGGCTGTATTTGCGCATTTAATGTTCTCAGATATTTTTTCTATTTGCACTGTAAATGGTTCGGGTGTGATATCGAAGAAAAATAGGTTATTGGTTATTTCACATTCAACTAAATCCGGGTTATCAATTATGATAGGCAGATCATTATTTGTACTATTATTATTAAGGATTACGAATAACCTGAAAGCTTCCCCCGAGCTATTAAAAGTTACAGAAGGGCCATCTGCCTGTGGGTGGGTATTAGAAAATATTAGCGTATCCCCGATCTGAAAATCAACGATAGGTAGTATTTCGGTATGCAAGAGATTGGCAGAATCAGGGGAAGGAACCGGATCCTCCGATGGATCACCATCCCAGAATGTTACCGGGACATCATTGCTGATAATCCTTAAACCACTATTAATAATATTGAAGTCCACAGTAATCTCTGTATCCCCGCAAACGGGGGGAATCACAGATACCGTGGGAAAATAATTTGGATCGCTAGGGTCTACATACCCTGGATCTCCCGGATTCAGATTTGGGTTGTCCCCAACAAATGCAATATCCGGGGCGGGGAATGTAGGGCATCCACTCTCAGTAATAAACGGTACCTGGTTCATAAACATATTCAAAGGGGTGATAGGGCCGGGGATACCATTATCACAAGCTGTAGTGCCAAATACCGTTGCTGGGTTAATTTGATTGGCAGGGATGGTCAGATCATCATTCACGTTTACTACATGGTAACCATGCTGGTTCCAGACCTGCCTGGTAGGTAGCCAGCTATTGGTAGAAGAAAAGTATAAGCGCATTTCCCCCAATGCCTGCTGCTGGATTTTATCATTGATATCAAAAGCACCAGGGCCTCTGAAACAGGGGATGGCAATATCAGTATTGCCGTCACCATTTACATCAGCAATCACCGGGCCTTCAGTCAGCGTGTGTGATTGGCATGGCTGCGACCAATGAGTAATTGTTCCCGTAGGGCCGTCAATCACGTAAAGTGACTGAGAATCCCTGTAGACTAATTCAGGTAAGCCATCATTGTCGAAGTCAAAAACACTAACGGCCACTATCCCCGATTTGCTGTCATTTATTATCCTTGGTGTCCCACCCCAGCCAGGGGTAAACTGTAATTGCCCGGGATTACCTGGATCCTCTCTTAGGGAATACAAGCGGCTTCCGGCAATAAAATTAGCGTTTAGTTTAGATTCGGATAGCGTGGTAGTGCTTCCTTCAACATCTCCCAAGTTTATCCTGCCTGTTCCCCAAGGCCATCCGCCACCAGATCCTGTTACACCCGGACCTGAACTTGGATATGATGGATCGGATGGTTCAAAATAATCAACCGTCCCGTTGGCCACGTTCCAGTAATATATTGCCGTATTACCAGAATTACTTCCCCTGGCACCTGTCACAAACACATCAAGACTTCCGTCCTTATCGAAATCAGCGACAGATGTACTACTGAAATTATCATCACCGTATTCTGAAGCATCAAACATAGTCTTGGGGAAATATCGCTCCAATGGATCCATTCCCAATCCATCTATCACATTGTTCATGTCCGCTGCCACCATAGTGTTTAAATCAATAGGAGTGGCAGGGTTTCTATCTGTAAGATTTGGAACTGAATAGACTTTCTCACCTGAAACCAGTTCCAAATTACCCCCAGAAAAGATATCGGCTGCTACAGGCCCCTGATTAACCTCGGTTAACCAATCACCACCGCCAGTAGCTAACAGGTTACCGTTCTCAGCAGCCCGTATTTCATTCCTAAAATAAAGTTCTACCAATCCATCCCCGTCAAAATCTGCCAAGCCTATCAATCCCGGTCTTCTTGTTCCATCAGGCCCCATACTAAAAACATAATCTTCAATCAGGGTGGACGGGGCATAGGTATATCCCACGATGAAGTATTCCAAAGGGGTTATGTTAGAGGCACTTGAAAACCGGCGTTGGATAGAAAAAATCTCCCCGATCCCGTCCCTATCGATGTCGCCGATGGCTATTTCCAATTCGAACAAGTGTTTGGAATTGGTGATAGCGGTATGGCTACTAACCACGTCACCATTATTGGGATCTACCACCCTTATTTCCTGACCGAATTTGGAGGCTACTATTACATCAGGAACTCCATCACCACTTACATCCCCTATAGTTAACTTGGATTGGGTATCCACGGTATTCTGACCTGAAACCACTCCAATATCCACGAAATCAAAAAAGCCAATGGTGGGATCAGGTGGAACCGAACAGTCCGTGTCCTCACCAATAAATGATAAGCCATAAAAGCTGGCACAACTTCCATCGTTTATATCTGTGTTACCATTAAGGTCATTATCAATGCCATCAGAACAATTACAGCCTTTTTCGATATTGGCCGCAAACTGGCAATCCCCATCGATACAATCTATAAGCCCATCACCATCATTATCAATTCCATCATTGCAACTTGTTTCCTGGGCAAAAGCCTGGAAATTAACAATTAGGAATAATATTGATAAAAGATGTTTTATTTTTCTGTATAAATACATCTGCTTAATAATAGAGTATTTGGATTTCTCATATTTAGATAAGTTGGATGTTCCTATTATAAACCATTTGGAGGTTATTAACCCCTAAAACAATATCTAAAGATAAATGATTATTTGATGACTAAATTTAGGGGTGGTTAGATAGTGGGCTGTTTATAGATCAAAAGATGTAAAGTTGATGAAAAAATTGATCGTTATTTTATTGGCGAGTGCTTTCATTTTTGCGTCATGCAGTGATCGTCCCCAATATAAAACCATGGCTGGAAAAAAGAAACTTAAACATTATAATGCCCTTCAATTCAACAAATCAGATTGGGACAAGCAAAAGAACAGAAGCAAGAAGAGGAGAAACTAGAGATTAACAAAGGGATTGATATCCTGAAATTGTCAACATCACTGATTATAATGATAAAATTCTTCAGGGATTATTCCTTCTCCTCTTATTACCAGATTTCCTAGTAATTCAAAACGCTAAATCCAATTAATATTTTAATATGATTTCCAATACTTTGTATTCGAGTTAGTTCTTGCGGTATCTTGGAAGATGTTCTTTATTTCTTAGTATAAGCTCATCTAAAGCAGTATTCGCATCATCAAAATCAGGTTTCAACTGCAAGGCTTTCTCAAAATCATTTTTACTATACTCCTTTTCCTTCAATTCCATATATGCCAACCCTCGCATATAATACCAATGGTGATCATCAGGATCATTAACTATCTTCTGATTTACATACACGATAAACTCCTGAAACATTTCATTTGCATCTTGGATTTTCCCATTCAATTTGGCAATAATACCAGATTCATAGCTTATGGATTTACAAGGGACCAGACGGCTTTTTGATTTCCAATCGGTCTCAATAATTACCTTGCTATATATTGTGGCCTCTACGGTCTTCCCTGATTTTGGATGACGGATTACTAATTTTTCTTCTGGGATAAAATCAAGATTAAGCCTAAATCCACCATCATCATAAGATATTGCAGTTGGCCCATTACTGATTCCCATTAAACTAATTAATGCTCCACTAATTCCAGCAGCAGCACCTCCTTTGTTACTTCTTCCATAAATACATCCTGCTATATTTTGTTGTTGACATAATCCATCGGGCACATTCACCAGAAAACAAATCATCACAATTATTAAAAATTTTACTGATGATTGGTCAAGAAATATTTTCATTGATTGTGCAATTATTTAAAGCATATTCATACTGATAACCCCCACTTTCCCACGCATAGTTGACAATGATTCCTCCCAGCCAATGCTGGTATTTCAGGCATTGTTTAAAATCTAAAACCTGAGAAATTGAGAATACACAAAAGTTTGCAAAAAATATTGAGTAGGCATGCCTGTTTGACACCCAAATATTACATGTGTACTATTAGGGGAAATAATATTGGCTTTATAAGAATTTCACGTTCACAGTTTTTAATGTCAATGGGGTTATTCAAATGTCCTGGCCTTTACCATAAAACTTTATATGTATTATCTTTGACCCAATCCTTAAAGGGATACTATATTTATAGTTAAATACAAATAATGAATTTGGTGATGGAAGAAATTAAGGTTGTTCAGATTGGAATGGGGCCTTTGGGAATTAAAATCGCGGATTTTATTTCTCAGCGAAAAGGTATCAAAACGGTGGCATCAATAGACAAAGATCCTAATTTAATCGGGACAAAGCTCAATGCGCTAAATGCCAATCTTTCTCATAAAATAACCATTGAAAGTGACCTGGAAACAACGGTAAAAAAATCAGCCCCGGATGTAGCCATACTTACTACTGTTTCTGACATGGAACGCATCACGCCTCAGATAATGGATATATTGAAACTCGGCATTCCCGTGGTTTCAACCTGTGAGGAACTGTCATATCCATGGAAAACCGCAGAATCATTGGCACAACAAATTGATCAATTAGCCAAAGAACATAACGTGGCAGTGCTTGGGACAGGTGTAAATCCGGGATTTTTAATGGACTCTTTGCCCTCTTATTTAACCTCAGTTTGTCATAATGTGGAAAGTGTATTGGTTTCCAGATACCAGAACGCGGCATACCGTAGAATACCTTTTCAGAAAAAAATTGGTGCCGGGTTAACACTTACAGAATTTGAAAATAAGAAAAAAGAGGGAACTCTAAAGCATGTTGGCCTTACCGAATCAATTCAATTTATTGCAGCAGGATTGGGATGGGAATTGGATAAAACAGAGGATAATATATCTCCTGTAATCGCTGCCGAGGATATCAAAGTGAACGGTTCACGAGTAAGCAAAGGATGTGTATCCGGTGTTTGCCAGATTGGTAAGGGGTATGTTGATGGAGAAGTAAAAGTTACCTTAACATTTCAAGCAGCCATTGGTGAACTGGAATCCTATGATGAAATTGAAATAAAGGGTTCTCCAAACATCAAATCCAGGATTGTGAACGGCGTAAATGGAGATATTGCTACTTGTGCTATTACCATCAATGCCACCAAGCAGATATTGAATGCCCAACCTGGACTTCGCACCATGGCCGACATTCCTTTGCCATCATATTTTAGTAAATGAAGGAAGGTAAAAATCAATATCTTCATTAGAGGTTATGATCTATTCTTTTATTATTTTATACTATTGTTCATAATTTTTTATGCTCTACAACTAATCCTTTAGATTAATGCCAGATTATCCAAGCATTGTTTTTTTGAATAATGAATATTTAAATCCCCAGGACGCCAAAATTTCCATATTTGACAGAGGTTTCATGTTTGGGGATGGGGTCTATGAGGTAATTTCCAGTTATCAAGGAAAATTATTTCAAACTGAACAACATTTGGAAAGGCTTTCCTACAGTTTGGTACAAATTGATTTGGAATTTGATATTTCCACTATCCCAGGTATAATTGATTCACTGGTCGATAAAACACGTTTGAAAAACTCTGATTTCATTGCATATATACAGATCACCCGGGGAGTAGCTGGTAGACAACACCACTATCCCAACAATACATCCCCTACCTTTTTATTGTACTTATTGCCTTTTGCGCTACCTGGCATAAATAAAAATCAGTTAAAGGTACTCACTTGCAGTGATTTCAGGTGGCAACGCTGCGACATTAAAAGCGTCTCCCTGCTGCCAAATATTATGGCCAACCAAAGTGCACATGAGAAATTCGCATTTGAAAATATCTTCATTAGAAATGGTATTGTGACCGAAGGAACGCATTCCAATATTTTCTTTGTCAAAGATAATATAGTATTTACTCACCCCGCAAATCAAGATATCCTAAATGGTATTATCAGAAAAGCAGTGCTAAAGCTTTGCGAAGAACTGAACCTGGAAGTGAGGGAATTACCAATAAAAAAAGAAGATATTGATAATATGGACGAAGCGTTCCTAACCGGCACAACCACTCAAATTGCCTCCATCAAACAAATAGATGATCATACATATTACGATACTGATGTAGGTCTTGTTACTAAAAAATTGCAGGAAGCTTTCTTGTTAATGAAATAAGACCCTAGGATTAAGGTTGTGAAGGTCATTCTCACAATTACAATAGAAACAACAGTTATTTAATAAATGACAGGTTTTTTTCACTAAATACATAGGTTTTTTTTCAAAACATTATTTTTGAAATTTGAGTCATTGAAATTTATTTGTGATTTGATTGTTTTGTGATTTGTGATTTACTTTTTTCCCATCGGGATGCCTTTTGAAAATTAAATTCGTGGTAGTACCCTTTTATTTATTTTCAGTTTTAAGAACCTAAACTTTCACATACTTAGAGGTTCATTATTTCAATTGATTGATCTTATTTTGATGAATCTAAATAATAAGTGGAAATGACTATTTCCGAAAAAGCCACCGATACGTGGATTCCTTGTGAAAGAAATAATCCTCCCCCAAATTGCGGGAAATCTATATTTAAATAGATAGTTTTAATCATATTAGCTCCATTGGAAACATAATTTGAACCATTTTTAAATAAAATTTGCTGAATATGGAACAAGTATTAATTCTGTGATTTGTTGAGTATACAATGAAAAGAACCGTACAATAATAAATATTCTTAATATTGCAGATAATCCACCAATGGCAACTGGCATAATGAGAGATTTAAATCATATAATGGCACTTTTTCTGTTAATGGTTTGCTCGGCAGTCTCTGCACAGAGATCGTTGACCATTGGTAGTGGAATTCAAGGTGATAGTATAGCAAAAGTGGTTACTGAAGATCTGTTACACATTGGTGGGGGATCCATGCAAGTTTCTGGCAGGGTTATTTCAGTAGGAAAAGACAGCATTGAAGACCATGGGTTTATGGTAGATAAAAGCCCAACTTTCAAAAATCCCATGATGATCAATATGGGACCTAAGTCTACCCCTGGGTTTTTTGTTGGAAAAGCCTCAGGCCTTTCGAATAATAGCCAATACTATGTAAAGTCGTTTGTGAAATCAAATGGTAAATTGATTTTTGGGGAATCATTGCCCTTCAAAACAGCCAAACCATTTATTAACGATTTTTTTCCCAAAGTTGGTATTCCCGGGGAGACTCTAAGTATTACTGGGGGCAATTTCCCTCAAAACACCAAAGTGTTTGTTGGGGATCAGCCTGCCGAAGTACAAGAAATACTTTTAGAGACTGTAATAAAAGTGGTACTGCCAGAAATTAGTGACACCCCTATCGGTAAAGTGAAAGTGGTAGTCGATGATGAGGAATTAGTGTTTGATGCACCTTTTAATTATAGAGCTGATAAATGGGAGGAAATTGATAATGGCAAAGAATTCAGGATAGTTGGCAAAGTACAGGATTTTGACAATGGAGAACCAATACCAGGTGTAAATATTATTTATGGGGAATCTGGAGAAGGTCTGGTTTCAGACATACAGGGCCTGTTTGCCTTATTTCTTAAAAAGGGTGATTATGTACTCAAGGTCAGCTTTATTGGTTATCTATCACAAGAAATACCCATCACTGTACAGGGCAATGGTAATTTCAGAATACTATTGATTGAGGAATCAGTGCAGTTGGAAGAAGTAGTTGTGAAAGCGAAAAAGGCAGATGCAAACGTTAAAAGTACCGATCTTGGCAAGAATACGCTCTCCATGGAAACCATTGAAGCACTCCCTCCTTTTGTAGGCGAGGTCGATGTCTTAAAATCAATTACTTTACTACCTGGAGTATCAACCATAGGGGAAGCATCTTCTGGTTTTAATGTTCGGGGAGGTGGCGGAGATCAAAATTTAATTTTGCTAGGAGGTGCAACACTCTATAACCCATCTCACTTATTTGGGTTTTTCTCTTCCTTTAACTCAGATATTGTTAGCAGCGTGACACTATACAAGGGGGGGATTCCTGCAAATTATGGAGGAAGAGCCTCTTCCATACTCGATTTATCACTAAAAACGGGTAATCTAAATAAATGGAACGGAACAGCATCCATTGGACTTATTTCAGCTAAAACGGTTGTAGATGGGCCAATTATTAAAAACAAACTTTCTTTATTGGTGGGCGGTAGAACTTCATATTCGGATTGGATGTTAAAAGCAATCATCAACGATGAAGTGAGTAACAGTGGAGCAAAGTTTTATGATGTTAACGGTATATTAAGTTATCAACTTAACAGCAAAAATGATTTTAGTTACAGTTTTTATAGAAGCCTTGATGACTTCAAATTCCTGAGTGATACCGTCTTTTCATGGACTAATCAAAGCCATGTACTTAAGTGGAACCATGAGTTTAGTCCTAAGATTCTCCTGAATGCCTCTTATGCAAGAACCGATTATGATTTTACAATAAAGAATGAAAGGAGTGTTGATAATTTTAAAATTGAATCTGGTATCGCTGATCAGAGTATTGGCTTACAGATAAATTACAAGTTTTCTGAAAATAGTGAAGCGAAAGTAGGTACACAGATTAAAGAATTGCACATTCACCCAGGGGATTTAACCCCTTTAAGTGCTTCTTCAGCCATAACCCCCCTGCTCATTCAAAATGAGAAAGCCCGGGAAATGGGAGTCTACTTTCAGCATGACTTTGATATCATCCCCAATTTAAGGCTGTCTTATGGGTTAAGATTCAACCGTTTCCAATATCTAGGGGCAAATACAATAAATATGTACAACGAAGACCTTCCACGAATTACCGATAACGTTATTGACCAAATTACATTTGGTAAAAACGATGTGATCAAAGAATACAATGGATTGGAGCCAAGGTTAGGATTGCGGTGGTCTATTAATGAAGGGACCTCCCTAAAGATTGGATTTAACCGGATGAATCAATATATCCACCTTATTGCCAATTCCGCTGCCATCGCACCCACTGATATCTGGAAATTGAGTGATAACTTCGTTAAACCACAAATTGCCACTCAATATTCAGTGGGGTTCTTTAAAAATTTCAATAATAACTCCACGGAAACATCCGTGGAGATATATTACAAAGACTTGGGAAATGTCTTGGAATACAAGGATGGGGCCAAATTAATAATGAACGAGAATCTAGAAACTGAATTGTTGTCCGGGGAAGGGACAGCCTTTGGCATTGAATTGTATGCCAAAAAAACAATTGGCAGATTAAGTGGCTGGGCAAGTTATACATACTCCAGGAGTTTAAGGACCATTCAAGGGGCCTATCCCGAAGAACGCATTAACAATGGAGAAGAATATCCATCAAACTTTGACAAACCCCACGATTTAACCGCGGTAATGGAATTCAATGTTAACCGAAATGTTAAATTCTCAAGTATATTTACTTATAGTACAGGGCGGGCAGCTACTTTTCCAGCAGCGAAATTTGAATACGCTGACCAAACACTGGCATTTTTTAATACAAGAAATGAAAGCCGTGCCCCGGATTATCACCGTGTTGACGTGTCACTGACCTTTAAATTTGAATCGACAAAAAAATTATTGCAGGGTGATTGGGTTTTGTCAATATATAACTTGTACGGAAGAAAAAATGCCTTCTCCGTGTTCTTTGATGATTCAGAAGGCCCTCCCTCCCCTTTTAAATTATCAGTTATAGGAATTCCATTTCCTGCTTTAAGCTATAGTTTTAAATTTTAATCTTCTGTCTTCTAATAGGGGACAATCACCCAAAGCTAGCATATATAACAATTGGATCACTAAACTTTCAAAATTCGGCAACCTCGTTTTAGAGAATTCCAACTTTACAAACCTTTGAGTTAGTATAGCCCGAAAATCATCTCCAAAAGTACTGGAATAAGTTAAAAAATTATAAGGCAGAAATAGCTAAAACCCAAATATTGGATTATAAGTTTTTCATAGTTGGCAATATTTATTTGTTGATTTAGTATATATAAGTATATTTAGATATATTTATAATATATATGTCTTAATTATGAATGATAATATTTGCGATAGGATAAGGAGAATGGATACCCTGATCCGCAGAAAGGCCACTGGAAACCCTGGTGAATTTGCCAGGAGATTGGGTTTGTCTAAAAGTGGAATGCATTACACCCTCAAGAAATTAAAAGAAGATTTCCATGCCCCTGTTGCCTATGACAAAAGGAGGGGTTGTTATTATTATCTGGAAGATGGACTGATTGAAATGGGATTCAGGACATTATCGGAAATTGAGAAAAGGAATACCAATGGAGGATTTAGAAAATTAGTGATTAGTACCCACGAATTTATGAAATCATGAATTACAAAGGATTATTTAAGACCTTGTTAATCTGGGCATTTGTATTATTGATAGCAGGATATATTATCGGTAATTATACTTTCGAGAGGTCCATTGGATACAATATAGGTTACGGAATCGGGTACAACTTTAAGTACATTCTTATTGGGGCCATTATATTGATTTTAGGATTAATTGGTCTCTATTTACTCCCGAAAAAATCAAGAAAAAGACATCAATGAAAGCAGGGATATTTATAATTCCAATTTCATTTAAGTACAATTTTAATTGAAGAAAATGGAAACACCGATTCAAAAACAATTTTATCCCACCATTTGGCAATCATTCAAACTAATTATCTGGCTGGTACTGATTTCTATACTCATTGTTATCCCGTTTGCAATTATTGGAGATTTTTTTAAAAAATATACAATTCAGGGTGGTGGTTTGATAGATTCCTTGATTTTTTTGGTTGCATATGTCATTCCATTCCTGATAATTATCAGGCTCGGGCTGAAAAGATTGAGATCAATCAATTCCATTGATTTCAATTTTAAGTTTAACAAAATACCTTTCAATATTATATTTATTTCCATTATTACTGCTCTAGCGGCAACAATTATCATTGATCCTTTGGTTGAATTAATTCCCATGTCGGATTCATTTAGGGATTTCATGCTAAAGCTCGCTCAACCGAATATATTTTCTTTTTTATCAATCGTGATAATAGCCCCAATACTTGAAGAAATTTTCTTCAGGGGCATAATTCTCGAAGGTTTTCTAAAAAATTACTCTCCCCAAAAAGCTATTATTTGGTCGGCTTTTATTTTTGGGATAATACATTTGAACCCATGGCAGGCTATCGGGGCTTTTGCTACAGGAATAATTATCGGCTGGATTTACTGGAGGTCAAATTCATTGATTCCCGGGATATTAATTCATTTTACAAATAATCTAATAGCTTTTTGCGGCATAGCTTTATCAGATAACAAAACAGAGACATTTGTAGAATTTGTTGGTGGTTGGCAAATATACTTGACGGTGTTTGGAATATCCTTGATCATTCTGTTTGTGGGTATCAAAACATTAGAGAAAAAATTTAATAAAACACAGGTTTGCTAAACTTATCAAGTTTGGTAAACCTATGTTCAGTGTAGCCCAGCTTTACCAAACCTGAAAGGTTTAGTAAAGCAAAGAAGTCAAAACCTTGGAGAAGAAATTTAAAAGAAACAATTACAATTTCCAGCTAAACAATAATGAATAAATACAATCTGTTTTCAGGCATCATCCCCACCAAAATACTGGAATATCTAATGGGCTTAAATAAGGTCAAGTTCCTCCTATTGATGTGCTTGGTATTTTTAATGTATTCTATTACAGCTTCTTTAATAATTGGACTCTTAATTAATGAAACAGATAGCTCTATTCCATTTCTGGAGGGTGCAACTTTGGGCAAAATATTTTTTTATAGTGTAGTGATTGCCCCACTGATAGAGACTTTGATTTTCCAATATATGATCTTGGATTTCCTGCCCTGGACAATGCCAGGAAAGAATATCTACAAATGGATTGCCATAATCATATCATCTGTGCTGTTC
>CBDVAV010000035.1:0-14377 GCA_965372055.1 uncultured bacterium
GCATAAGCCCCACCACTCGAAGTTACCCTACTTCCCATTTCTGCAAAGCAGAGCATGACCAGGCTTATCAGTATTCCACATCCCAAATATGCTATAAAACTGGCAGGTCCTAATTTAGCGGATACTATAGCTGGTAAAACAAAGATTCCGGCACCTATGGTAAGGTTAATGGAATTGATGGCCAGTGTTATAGGCCCAATTTGACGTTTAAGTCCACCGGTTTTTGAATTGTTCACTTCTTAATGATACAGATAAATGATGGTTCATACTATTTGTCTCAATATAACTTTGGAAAACGTGCGTTATTGCGTACGTTTGTAATTATGAGAACACTATCAATAACAGAGGCAAGAAAAAACATTTATAAGCTTATCGATCAAGCATCAGATAGCCATGAGCCCATACAGATTACCGGTAAGCACAATAATGCTGTATTAATAAGTGAGGATGATTGGCGTGCCATTCAGGAAACGATTCACCTTTTATCTATCCCTGGAATGCGTGAATCTATTATTGAGGGCATAAAAACACCACTATCCAAGACTTCTGATAAGCTTAAATGGTGAATATTTATAAGCTGGTATATACTAAGCAAGCTCAAAAGGATGCTAAAAAAATTGATTCAACAGGGTTAAAACCTAAAGCCCTGAAACTTCTTCAAATATTAGAAAAAGATCCTTTGCAGCATTATCCTCCTTATGAAAAGCTATTAGGGGATTTATCTGGAGCTTATTCAAGAAGAATAAACATACAGCATCGACTTGTGTATCAAGTTTTAGAAGACAAAAAGATTGTAATGGTGCTACCAATGTGGACCCACTATGAATAATTGTATTGATACTCAGTTGACTAATTATTCACACACAACCTACTCAAAAGCGCCACTCGGCACAGCCAAGCGACTACGGGTAGCGTATTAGTTTTGTGCTACATAATCCAGCGCTGCATCCAACCCTATCTCTACCCCTTTTATTGTAGCGGCATATCGAATGGCCACCAAAGCCCCACTGACAAAGGATTGATAAGAAGTACTGCTATGATGTATTGAAAAAATCTCTCCCGTATTACTAAATGCAACCTCCTGATCAGATAACATGCCCTTCATTCTTAAGGAGTGAACACGGACCCCGGACACCAATGCGCCTCGTGCTCCTTTTACTACCTCATTGTTAGTTATTTGCCCTGACTGATTTCTATACTTTCCCATTCGCATGGCAGTAGCTAGTGCAGTACCCGAAGGAGCATCAGGTTTTGTATCTTCATGGCGCTCTATGATTTCGGCCGAATCAAAATGAGTTGAAGCCATTTCAGCAAAACGCATCATCAGTACGGCACCTATTGAAAAATTAGGTACTATCAGACATCCGGGACCATCTTCACCCCAAAAAGATTTTAATTCCTTAATCCGATTTTTTGTAAAACCAGAGGTACCAATAACTATGCTCATTCCTTTGGCATGCCACTTTTTAAGGTTTTCCATCACTACGATAGGAGGGGCACATTCCACGATAATTTGGGCATTTATATTATTTATTGAATCTTCGATTTCTATCTCCGCCATCATTTTGCCGGTATGACCTGGAGCATAAACCCCGATAAGTTCCATATCGTTGGCATTTGATATACCTTGTGCAATTACGCTGCCTAACCGACCCATTGCTCCTGAAACTGCTACTTTCATACTGTATTATTTTTATAATGTGTTTTCAATATTTTATCTATTTGTTCCACGGTTTTAAATGCATCTTCTTTGGAAAACCGTAAGGGAGGTTTTATTTTCAATACGTTGTCATGCGGGCCATCGGTATTAATAAGGATATGTCGATTTCTGAGTTCATTCTTAATGTGATTTGCCAATACGGTATCGGGTTCAAAACTTTTGTCCTTCACCATTTCGACCCCAAGAAATAACCCAGAACCTCTAACATCCCCAATGCAAGGATACTTTTTTAGAAGTCCACCGAATAACGATTTGAAATAATCACCAACGGTTTTTGCATTTTCCTGTAAATTTTCTTCTTCAATAATTTCAAGAACCGACAAAGCAATAGCGCAGGACACAGGATTGCCGCCAAATGAACTGTGGAATTCCACTCCTTTTTCAAAAGATGCTGCAATTTCTGAAGTGCAGACTACGGCTCCCATAGGATGTCCGTTTGCCATGGGTTTTCCGAGAATAACCATGTCGGGAACCACTTCCTGAGCTTCATATCCCCAATAATGATCTCCCAAACGACCAAATCCTGTTTGAACTTCATCAATAATACAAATGCCTCCTTGCTTTCTTATAGCTGGATACAGGTGTTTTAAATAACCCTTTGCCAAAGGCACCTGACCTCCGCAACCTACTATGGGCTCGCTGATGAATAATGCAATCGGAGTATCCGAGTATTCAATCAGTTTAACAGCTTCTTCGGCATAACTCTTTCCAGCACTGCCATTATCATTGGTATACTTTCCTCTATAGGTATCAGGAATAGGAGCCACTAAAATATACTCTTTTTTATCTGGCCCTTTTGGATTACTAAATTTATAGTCGCTCACATCGATAGCTGTCTGGGTATGCCCGTGATAACCATGCTCCATGACCATCATTTTTTCATGTCCAGTGTGGAACTTGGCAATACGAAGCGCCAAATCACTGGCCGCACTTCCAGAGTTAACAAAATAAACTTTGTTTAAAGAGTCTGGAAATTTCGACAAAAGCATTTTCGCATATTCATTTAAAGAATCATAAAGATACCTGGTGTTGGTATTTAGTTTAGCCATTTGTCGTTGTCCTGCTTCCACGACCTTAGGGTGGCAATGTCCTACATGCGGAATATTATTGTAAGCATCCAAATAGGTGTTTCCATAGGCATCGTACATATATTGAAATGCAGCCCCTTTCATGTAAATAGGAGGGTTGTAGCTAACCGATAGTATTGAACTGATATGTTCATTTCTTCTTGCTAACATCTTTTCAACAGGCAATGGTTTTTTAGCAGGAAATCCAGCTGCTTGACGAAAGCTTGTTTCTGCCGCAACTGGATTTAATGCCAACCAACGATATAGCATTTGCCATGCATGTTTTTCACTTACAAAGGCATATTCATTGCTGGGAATTTCCTTTCTTGAATAGGCAGAAATACATACACTTATACAAAGTCTGGCGGCTATGAGATAGTACAGTACTTCCAGTTCTTTCTCTTCAACAGGCAGTATTTCATGATAGGACTTTAGAAGTATTGAAGCCCATTGCAATGGGTTTTCTTTATCATAGCAGGAATAGGTAATGGCAATAGCTAATTCATTTATCAGTAACGAATGGGTCATATCACCAAAATCTATAATTCCTGAAACTTCTTCATCGGTAACCAAGACGTTCCATTCATTAGCATCATTGTGGATTATGGATGTTCTTAATTCAGGAAGTGCAGGCACCACATTTTCCTCAAATTGTTTAAAAAAATAGAAAACAATGTTTCTGTCTTTTACATCAGGAATATGCATTAGGTGTTTTTTGCTCAATTCCAGGTTCAGAATATCCCATTTCAATTGCCTGGCTTCAATCGCGTAATTTGTAAACTGTTGAAGTTTTATGTCTAATTGGGCAAGAAACTTTCCTAAAGATTGGCACAATTTTATTGTATGGGGAACATCAACCAGAAACTTACCATCAAGATAGGATAACATTCTACAGATGCATTTTTTTCCATCGATATTAACTATAGCGGTGTAGTTTCGATCTCGTAATGGAGTGGGTTTTGGGGTATTATTTTGGCCCTGCTTATGTAGAAACAAAAGAGCGTTGTTTTCAGCTTCTACCAATGCCAGTGTATGCTCTGTATATGGATAAGTTTTGAAAATATATTTTCCTGTTTTGGTTTCAACGAAGTAGTTGGTATTCTCTAAACCATCAAGTTTTTTAATTTTGGTTGCATCAATTTTAAATTGATCAAGTAAAATGGCCTTCATTGATATTATACTATGATTTAGAAATTAGTTCTCGATAGAGTTTTGATTTTCTTAAAGTATGATCTCTGCAAAAGTAAACATCTGCTGGTTTTAAGTTTTTCAGTGATTCATGGTACTGTAGTTGTAATAATCCACAAAATCATTTATCCCAATTCCTTTACTGCTCTCCATGCTTGATCTACTGCAACGTGCAAATAAGAACTTGTAGCAGAATCAATATTGGCGATGGTAATTCGACCAAATGGTTGTCTTCCTATTATTGCCAATCCTGACAACTCAGGATCATAAAGTGCTAGGCCACCATGAGCATAACCATGGGCCCAACGATTGATGGTAATACTCTCAACATCCCTGTCGAAATCAAATAACTCCTTCGAAAGCATCCCACTTAAATGTTCTCTAATTTCCTTTTCGTAATCTTCAAAATTCAGTCCTAACATCCTGTATCTTGCTTCTCGAAATTGTTCCACAGGTGGTGCTCCAACGGTTTCTCCAAACGGACAACTTATCATCTGAATGGTGCATGGATCGTTAGGTGACTGGGTGTAATTATAGCCACCCATACTTACTGGAAAGTCCATCATCACTGATTGGTGCATATTTCCGGGTGACATCGCCATCCCAATTCCCATCTCCTTCATTGCTCTCCAATTCCTCAACCCCACTGTAGTGTATTGCAATGGCATCTTCACAAGACGTTTCATAGCCGCTGCTTGTTCAGCTGGAAGATTAGGAACTATATGAGGGATTATCATATTGTAACAGGCCATCACTACGCCTTTGCCCCTTACTTGATACGCCTTGTCGTTATTGATATAGGTTACGAATACTTCATCTGAACTTTTAGGATTCCCACCATGCACCACATTAATAACCGTACTGTTTAATCTAATACGAACAATATTGCTGGACTTGTCTAACTCATCATATTTGAATTTTGATAAAATTATCTGTTCAGCGTTATCACCTTTTCCTATTTTAGGAATCATTTTTTTCACCAACAAACGAGCAATGGTGGCATTACCATCGGGAAAATGATAAATATATTCGTCCTCCTCGTCAGAGGTGTATCCATGCTTCTTTTTATATTCTTCAAACTTCTCATCTCCCATTACATCTTTAAGTGCCATTGGATCTAAACCCAGCACTCCATATTCCAGGGCTTCTGCGATACTTTGCACATCTGCACCAGCTCCTGAAGAGTCAACGATAGAATTTCTGGCCATTTCCAATACCTCTGGATCATCAACACCCAACGTGTTTTTCAGATAATCGAAGTAGGAGTGAGTAGCAATGTATTCTTCTAATTCATCTTTGGGCACATCCAATACATGCAGACCACCTTTTAGTACCCTAAGTAATTGTTCTTTTCCTTGCTCACTCAAAGGGGCTTGTGCTACTGCCTCCTCATGGGAGAGTTTTGAACGTTGCATTCCTTGAACATAATATGGGTAATCGCAATAAGGATGCTTTACCACTTTGTCTTCACCAAACTTTCTTTTGTTGAAATAAGTAACCGGACCTAAACCGTTCCTTTTATAAAAATCATAGTCATAGGCAGTTTTAAATCGATCCAGGTCTACACCTAATTCTTTTAACAGGTTTTTTGAAGTCTCACTATATATATGTGGACTTTGCAGGCTCTGTGCTCCACCATAACCGATTCTTGTGTCACCCTCAATTTTGTGTTCGTTTCTTTTCGCATGGCCTCCAAAATCATCATGATTGTCCAGTATTAGCACCTTCTTATCTCTTCCGTGCTCCTGCTGGTAGAAAAATGCAGCCGACAGTCCACTGATTCCTCCTCCTACAACAATCAGGTCGTACTCTTCTTTCAATTTGGTGGTTGGCCCCCAATCGGATTTCTTATCCCATGCTTTGCTATGGGCGTGGGTGTATGATCCTAGGTGACTTCCCCTAAGTCCGGTAAGTGCTGGTGGATAATACAATGGATCGAGTGAATCCAAAACAGCTTCACTGGTACATCCAAATGGAAGCATTGAAGCTCCAGCCGCCATTAAAGTTCCATTGATAAAATCTCTTCTTGTAATTTTGCTCATCAAACAGTCGCCATTATTGTTAAAATTATATTAATATCCGGTAATTAAGATATACGTGCAGAAAAATCACAACTTTATCTTTCTTAGAGTCACCTGGGAGGGACTCTGATGGCTGGTATTTTAAAGATTTAAAGCTCAGAATCCTCGGCGAATGACTTTAGGTGGGGATTAAGTAGATCTTTTACTCAATAGGGGCTTTTTGGGCTTGCTTTTGAGTTAGTTGATGAAGAAATTCGGGTGCGAAGTCAGCACCACAATTCCAGCCAATAGTCCAACGGTCTTTCGTGAATTTTTTGAAATAGCTAACGTCTTTTAAGGGTTCAAAAACATCTCCCCAAATTTCATTTTCTAAATCAACCACGCCAGAGAGACCATCAGAAAATGTTAATCTAATCTTATATCCTTTCAAATATTCAGCCTGGTCAACTTTTATAAGAAGTGTTTCAGTCATCATTAGTCCAATGGTTTAATTGCATTAAGAGGTTTATGTTCTTCACTTAGCTTCCAGTTTTCAAGTAATGCTTCCTTATTTTCATCAAGCCAATCATAAACTAGCCTTATTGCCCTCCTTGAAAGCTTACCAGTTACGTCCCCAGTCTCAATATTCATAATGGCTTCATAGTCTTGATACTCAATATGAAAATGAGGCGGATTATGTTCATTAAAGTACATTTTAATAATGATTCCATAGAATCGGGAAATTTCTGGCATAGCAAACTCCTAGAATTCAAGGTTAGCACTGCATGTAAATTTACTTAATCAATTTGGAATTTCAAGATGTTAATTTGAAGACTGTTCGCAGATATATTGCTTGTTGGAGGAGGACACCCAAAAGGGCGTAAGCCTACCCCAATTCATTTATTGGTCTTGCTGTGCTCCGTTTTGGAATGATTTTACTGTCTCAAATGTTTGCCATCTATCTTTCTCTGAAATTATTTCGCCATCATAGCCAAGATAGAGTAGCAAAATAATTTGAAGTCCCTTGACCGCAGGTCGAAGAGTGTTAAGAGCCTTTGCTCCTGAAATATCCATTTTACCAGTATGAGCAATTGAGTCTCTTAATCTTTTAAGTTCTTTGAGGTTAAGATTTAGTTTACTTGAATTGATGTCAAACTCTATCAGCAACTTATAAAGTTTAGCCATTAATTTTTCTTGGTCAATGGAACTTACTATTTTATTTCCAATTTCGCCGTTAGGATCAATATTGGAATTGCCATTAGTTTTTCTCCAATTTTTGTAGGCTTTATTTATATCCTTTCTTAAATCCTGAAGTCGGTCATCTAGTACTACTTCAATTTTTCTAAACATTGTTAATGCTTCCCATGCTTGGGCCGTTCTTAAAATTCTGTCTTCTATATAGCCATTCTTTGATTGGTTTAGATAATTTATAATGATGAATAAATCATCTCGTTGACTTTTATCTAAATCAATCCATTTTTGTAGGGTCTGTGGTAGATACCTCGAAAGTCTAAATTCGGGTATTATTTTCTCCCCTTCGTTTGAAGGGGCTGACATTTTTTCCCGGACTTCTTTGGGATTACCTTCATTATAGTATACTTGTCTATCAAATATTACTTCTTGACCTGTGGCAAGGGAAAGTAAATGGTGGATAGATTGGGCAACTGCAAGATTTAATTCATTATCATTTGAATTTTCAATATTCAATATACCCGTTTCGAAAATTAAGTTGTTTTCAGAGTTATGAGATTCTAATTTAAGTATGTTCTCATCATTTGAATTGATTTTAATGTTCAAGCTATTGAATTCAAATTCTAATGATAGTTTTGATTTGATATTTTTGAGGTAAAACTTGGCACCTAAATTCACAATTCAAACGAGTTAATACATATTGCTGTTATTTTCAAAATCAGGGAACAAATTAATGCTCTTGATCCCTTTCAATGCTAAAACTCCAGGCATAATCACCGGGGCGGTTATTTTCATCATTTAATTCTTCTGGGATTTCTATGATGGTCATATCACCATCAATATGCCAGTTAAGAGGTTGCTCATAGCCTAAGAGGTGAATTTCACTATCAGTTTTAGGTATAACCTGGGTTAATTGCAGATTCCCCTCTGGCCAGGCTGTAATGATGGCGTAGACATACTGGTTGTCCTTACTAACAGTATAATAAGTGTTTTCCCCTTCCTTGTACTGTTCGTATCTCTCCGTATTGAGAATAGCTTCCCCGTTAACTTCCAGCCATTTGCCCATTTCAGCCAGACGTTCTACACTTGGTTGGGGGATTAGCCCTTCGGCAGTAGGGCCCACGTTCAATAAATAATTGCCGCCCTTGGCTGTAATGTCTATCAGGTTATGAATTAGCATTTCAGCCGACTTCCAGTTGTCATCCCATGATTTAAAACCCCAGGTGTCGTTCATGGTCATGCAGGATTCCCAGTCGAAGGAAGATGTGCCTTCCAAAATTTCCTGTTCTGGTGTACCGAAATCCCCGAGGTAATTTTGATCTGTTTTAGTCATTCCCTGCATTCCCTGGCGACCTTTATCTACCCGGTTATTGATAATAATTTCAGGTTTCAAGTTTCGTACAAACTGGTACATATCCACGCCATGTTCATGTGTCCACTCTGGTATCCACTCGCCATCAAACCACAGTACATCAGGGCTATAATTTTCAATTAGCTCCTTAACCTGTGGTTTCAGATAATTTTGAACATAATTGTCAAAATTGGGATTGCTTTTTTCTGATGTATTATAGGTCGGGTAATGAGGCCCTTGTGCATCCTGATGGTGCCAGTCCATTATAGAATGATAGAAACACAAGCGAATGCCATATTTATTGCAGGCATCCCGTAACTCTGCCAGTAGATCACGTTTAATGGGGGCAAAATCTATTACATCATATTCACTGACCTTTGAATCCCAGAGGCTAAAACCATCGTGATGCTTGGAGGTGATTACTATATATTTCATACCGGCATCTCTGGCAATGCGTACCCATTCTTCTGCATCGTATTTTACTGGGTTAAACTGTTTGGCAAATTCCTCATATTCGGGAATTGGTATCCCGGCAGTGTTCATGATCCATTCGCCTATATTGGGAATCTGCTCTTCCTTATAAATCCCGGCTGGTACAGCGTATACCCCCCAGTGGATGAACATTCCAAAAGTAGCGTCACGCCACCATTCCATACGATCATCAAATTCTTCATCGGATTCTTCCAGATAGGATTCAGATTCTGGGGATTCATCAACAGTTGATTCGGTGGTGGTTGGTTGACAATTTGTAAAAAACCACAATAGTAATAATGCTGGAGTTATCTTTTTCATAGTTGTAAGTATTAGGAGGTACAATTTACATTCTCTTGTAGAAAATATCCAAGTGGATAGGTTATTTCTATAAAAATTTAGATTCCGGGTCAAGCCCGGAATGACGCCCGAACAAACATCTACATTATTTGATTGTTTTTTACTACAGTGAAATCCCTCTTTTCCAGGGAATGAAATCATCCTGCCCCAAGCGAACTGTATGGGGAGTGGTTTCCCCGCTGGCAACTTTAATGATGTATTCCAAAATCTCTTCCCCTTTACTTTCAATGGAATCCTCCCCAGAAATAATTGTCCCGGCATTGATGTCAATTATATCCGGCATTTTTTCGAACAGTTGTGTATTGCTGGAAACCTTAATTGTGGGGGCAACGGGATTTCCGGTTGGAGTGCCCAATCCAGTGGTAAATACTATAATATTTGCTCCCGATGCTGCCAGCCCTGTGGTTGATTCAACATCATTACCTGGAGTGCATAATAAATTCAAACCGGCATTTTTTAATTTCTCAGTGTAATCCAGGACATCGGTAATAGGGGAGGTGCCACCCTTTCTTGCTGCACCAGCTGACTTAATTGCATCAGTGATCAGACCATCTTTTATATTCCCCGGAGAAGGGTTTTGATCAAAACCTGAGCCCACCGAGGCTGCAATATTTTCATAATTTCTCATTAAGCCAGCAAATTTTTCAGCAGTATATGTATCAATACAACGATTAATCAATTCTTGCTCTACCCCATTTAGTTCGGGAAATTCAGAAAGAATGGCGGCCCCGCCTAAAGACACAATCAAATCTGAAGTATAACCCAGTGCTGGATTGGCAGAAATACCTGAAAAGCCATCGGAACCCCCACATTCCAGTCCAACGATCAATTTGCTCAAAGGTGCGGGTTGCCTGGTGATTTGGTTGGCCTGCATCATGCCCACGAATGTAGCTTTGGCTGCTTCAGCTATAAATTCTCTTTCCGAATTGCTCTTTTGCTGTTCTAGCACATACAGCGGCTTATTAAAGTTGGGATCGCGATCATGAATTGCTCTTTTTAGAGTTGAAAATTGAGCATGTTCACAGCCTAGGCTTAATACTGTTGCCCCTGCCACATTTGGATTGGTAATGTATCCAGCTAATAATTGACATAAGGCTTCTGTGTCTCCCTTGCTGCTCCCACAACCTCCTTCATGAGTAAGAAATTTAATGCCATCTACATTTTCAAAGAGTCTGGCTTTAGTGATTTCTTCCCTGGTTTTGATTATATCAGAATCAAGGACAACATCTTTATCTGCCCCTTCTTTGTATTTATTGATTAATGATTGAATATCAACCTGATAATCTATATCAGTTGCATAGCCAAGATTTTCTGCCAAAGAATTTTTTAAAACCTTGATGTTCCTGTTTTCACAAAATACTAATGGAATGACTAACCAGATGTTAGCAGTGCCTACACTACCATCCTCCCGATGGTATCCATTAAATGTGCGGTTATTCCAATTTGAAATGTCAGGTGCTGACCACTCTTTGGTATCACTTGCCCTGGTAGTGTAAGGTTCAACTGAGTGTACTATATTATTAGTATGGATCAGGGTGCCTTTGGCGATCTTTTTTGAGGCTTGCCCAACCTTCACTCCGTACATGTAAACCAGGTCGTTTTCTTCCAAATCCTGAATGGCAAATTTATGTTTGGCTGGAATATCTTCTTCCAGTCCAACCTTGTTGTCTTCTACTGAAAGTACCAATCCTTTTGAAAGATCTTCCAGGGCTGTTATAATATTATCTTTAGGATGTAATTTTAGCACCGAATCCTTCATCTTACTATAATAATTTCATCTCGCTTACTCAAGTTTAAAGACACACTCCATCTGGACCCATTTTTCATTTTTTCCAGCCCATGGTGTTGTTTGTTGAAATTTCCACATCAACTTTTCCCATTCCTGAACTTTTGGATTGTTAAGATCCATCCTGGCTTTTTCCTCAAATGAAAAGTTCTCATTGCCTTCTATGATCATAAACATCCTGTTACCTATTAAGTAGATTTCCATCTCCTCTATTCCAGCATTTTTTATGCTATGCTTGATTTCAGGCCAAACATTTTTATGGTACTTCTTGTATTCTGCTATTAGAACGGGATCATCTTTAAGGTCTAAAGTCAAACAATATCTTCGCTTTTTCATCTAATTCAAAAGTTAATATTAAATACTTGAAGTTGCATTGGTATTTAAATTGTGTCCAGGCTTTGGATTGAACCCATCGGCTCGGGTATGGGGCTTAGCTTGGCTTTAGCGATAGCTTTGTGCGGCTCAGACCATACCTATGTTAGTGGTTGTTTTTTATTTTATCAAAGAGTTGTTTTACTTGTAAATCGCCAAAGCCGTAAATACTTTCACATTTATTAAATTCTCTAAATATTAGTTCAAATTCTTCTGTTTGAAGTTTATCCATTATCTTGATAAGGGTATTTGTCGGTCTTCCCAAGTCCCCATCCTTAGGTAATCGGTCAATATGTGCCTTAACTGCTGGAAGTATAAAAGGATAAATATTTTTTACTTCTTCGGCAATTTGAAGTAATCCAACTGTTTCATTCTTTTGATATAATTTCCATAGTTGACTGAGTTTTGCAATTTCAACCAAGCGTAACCTGTTGTCATAAACTGAAATTAGTTCTGACTGATTTAGACCACCAAAACCAAATTCATTATGAATTTTTGGTCGAACAAGAAAGGCATAATTATGCATTTGATAATGTTCTAAGAGACTGGTTACGAACCAAAGGTTTACTTGGCAAAATAAGTCATCTTCAAACCAAAGGTTTATATCAGCATCCTGAGATATGTTCGGTATTTTCTGAAATTCAGGAACAGTTTTCTTAAAATAGTCTTGCTCCGAACACCCTTCGTAACTATCACTAATAAATTTTGCCCTGGTAGCAAAAAGATTCTTTAAGTCGTTTCCCTCCGCACTTCCATCTATCAGACATTCGCGAATGACTATGATTTCACCCGGAATATTTTCAGGAAACTGATTTTTTAGAACATCTCCGTTGAGTATGTGATATTGTTTTTTCATTTTTATTTTAATAATTATTATTTCGGGAATATCCACGAAATCCATAATAAAATACTACTAAAAAACAGACTGCTGGAATTGCAAACGACTCTTGGATTCCAATAGTATCGGCCATTAATCCCATGAAAGGCGGAAAAATGGCACCTCCTACAATTGCCATGACAATCAGGGATGAACCTAATTTAGTATGTTCGTTTAAATCTTTTACGCCTAGTGCAAAAATTGTTGGAAACATGATGGACATAAAGAAGTTAATAGCTAGAATGGAATATACTGCAACTTTGCCCTCAGCAAAAATCCCAGCCATGCACAAAATTGAAGCAATTATCCCATAAACTGCCAACATTTTATGGTCTTTAAAAAAAGTCATTAAATATGTTCCCAAAAATCTCCCAATAACAAACAATAAAGTCCCTGCAGCCAGATAGTTACTCGAAGCAACCTCCATGGATGTATTAGGGATTAATTCTATCACATAGTTTATACTAATACCCCAGATGCTGGCTTGTGCGCCAACGTAGAACAGTTGGGCAATCACTGCCCATACCAAATGCTTATGTTTAAAAATACTTTTATCGAATTTCAGTTTTTCTCCTTTTTCGGGTTCTGGCATTTTTGTGAGATAAAATAAAAGTGCAACAGCCAGCACCACTACTGCCAGGCCAGCATAAGGTATAATAACAGCATCAGCGGCTTGTTGTTTTTGTTTGATAGTTGCCATATCACCTTCATTCCCTGAAAAGATCAACATGCCGGTAATAATCGGCCCAATTACCAAGGCAATACCATTAAACGATTGAGAAAAATTCAGTCTCTGAACGGAGGTTTCTTTTGAACCAAGGATTGTTACATAGGGATTTGCTGCCGTTTCCAGAAAAGCCAGGCCAGTAGCTATTACATAAAGGGCAAAAAGGAAAAAGCCGAATGTCAAAATTTTGGCAGCGGGAATAAACAATAAAGCTCCCAAAGCATATAAAACCAACCCCAAAATGATGCCTTTTTTATAGGTATATCTTTCCATAAAAAGGCCTGCAGGAATCGCAATAGTAAAATATCCAAAATAAAAGGCAGTTTCGACCAGCAGAGCTTGTGCACGTCCTATTTCGAATACAGGTTGAAACTGGGCAATCAATGCTGAATTAAATATGTTCGCAATTCCCCACAGGAAAAATAAACTGGTTACAAGTATAAAGGGCCAGAGATATTGATTTTTGGACATGATTTTAGCGGCAGGTTAAGGGTTTAGTGCCGTAATAATAATCAAAAAGATTGATTAGGTATTTATTGCTCAATTTAGAACTGATAGAGCCCGGTCCAGATGTACATATCCTCCATCAGGGTGAATGTGTTGTCCCGTGATGTGGGATGCCCTTTTTGAGAGAAGGAAAACCACAATATTGGCAATTTCATCAGGTGCCGTCATTCGATTTCCCAATGGTATCAGATCGGTTATTTCTTTCAGCTTTTCCTTCGGATTATCAAAAGTACTCAACCAGCTTTCATATAATGGGGTCATAACTTCCGCGGGGACAATGGCATTTACCCTGATGCCATATTTCAAAAGCTCCACTGCCCAATCCCGGGTTAAAGATAATACACCTCCTTTGGCTGAAGTATAGCCTGATGTACCTCCTTGTCCTGTAACTGCTGTTTTAGACGATATATTTATTATAACCCCACGGCTTTTCTTCAAATGTGGGATACAATAGTGAGTCATATCATAAAAGTGAAAAAGGTTTTTGGCCAGGGATTCCCGGTAAGATTCGGGGCTACCTTTTTCCAAACCTATGCAATCGTTTACCCCTACATTATTAATCAATCCATCAACCTGGTTGAATAATTCATAGCATCTTTCAATGGCTATTTTGCAGTTTTCCGGAGACCATATATCCAGTTCAATAAACCTGCACTCAAGGCCTTGATTTTTGAGTTCTTCAGATAGCTTTTCACCAGCTTCTTTATCTCGGTCAATGATAATAGGGAAAGCTCCTTCGCTTGCAAGCAATCGTGTAATG
>CBDVAV010000036.1:0-14366 GCA_965372055.1 uncultured bacterium
TATTTTTCTATTTGTTGGTTTGAATGGCCTTATTGTTTCTGGACCATTCGCTCCAAGATCCAACGTACAATTTCGGGATTTCCAAACCAGCATAGGACATGGCCAAAATACTGTGACAAGCGGTTACCCCTGAGCCACAATGAAAGATAACCCTCTCTGGCTTTCGGTTTCCTATAATGTCCTGATACTTTTTTTTCAATTCCCTTGGTGATTTAAATAAGCCATCCTCATTCAAGTTTGAAGTAAATGGAATGTTTATGGCACCGGGAATATGGCCCGCTACCAGGTCAATGGGTTCGGTCAGTCCATTATACCGGTCTGCTTCACGCACATCAATTACCAGGTGGTTTTGGTCTTTTGAAACTCTTTCTACTTCTTCAATCCCTGCCTGGGGCAGTTTCCATTTGGGGATTTTATATGAGGTATTTTTCGTTGCCCCTGCTTCTGCTGAATCCATGGGCAGGCCCATTCTTTCAGCTTCTTGAAATCCCCCGTTCAATACTTGCACCTTGGCCTGTCCTATGGATTTCAACATCCACCATAAACGGGCGGCGGCGTTGGAACCATATTTGTCGTCATAAATAACCACGTGGCTTTTCTCTTCAATGCCCAAGATTGCCAGAGTCCCTGTAAACTGTTCAATGGTTGGCAAAGGATGTCTTCCCCCCTCAGACACATCATCTTTTATATTTGACAATTGGGTGTTTAAATCAACAAATAATGCACCCTCTAAATGTTTCTTGTGATAATCTTCTTTGGGGTTCTTCCCATTTCTTATATCCACAATTATCAAATCCTCCTTCCCAAAGAGATCTAAAAGTTCACCTGCCTGTATAATGGGGGGAAATATACTGTTCATTTTGATGTCTTTGATTGATTATGCACTCGCTGTTTTGATCAGGCTACCAGGCCTGAATATACACGATTGCTGATATAAACCAATAAGCCAATGTGTTATATATGGATTATGGTAAACGAAAACTCCGTTAAATCCCCCGGTTTGTGTCCACACAAACCGTAATTGGGAAGTGTCCCCTGCAAGAGTTCCCTACCAGCACCCGAGTAGGGATTATATCACCCTCTATTCCCCCATGAGATTGGCTATTTTTATAAAGTATATATCTGCTGCTTTGTTTTCTGGCTCTCCAAACCCTGCCCTGGTGAAATATAGATTGTAGCCAGGCCCTGGCTTGGCACTGTATTCGTAATAGTCCGAATTGATTTGATTGCCCATATTGATTGCTTCTTGCCAATCATCATCGATATTATAGCTTATGTAGATGTCGCCGCCCCCAAATCCACCATCCCTATCTGTGGGCGTAAAAATCAAAAACCGCTCATCAGGATCAATATAACAATGTGAATCCGGCCCCTCGGTATTTATAAAAACATTTAATTTAACAGCTTCCTGATATTGCCCATTTAGCCATTCGCTCATGTAAATGTCCGTTTCCTCCCCTCTCCGGTACCGTACAAAGTAAAGGTTTCCATTTTTGGCAATGTACGGGTGTCCTTCACTGTATAAATCTGAATTGATCGCATCTCCCATTCTTGTTGCATCACTCCATGTACCATCAAACTTTTTCGAAGAAAACCAGATGTCATAGTCATAATCAAACCCTCTGTTTCCAGGTCTGTTTGAGCCAAAGAAAAGTGTATTTCCATCTGGGGAAAACGATGATCCCCTATCGGAAAAATCGAACGAAAAAGATGCCAGTTGTGGTTCTGTCCATTCTCCGTTCAACTGTTGGGACAGGTAGATCCTCCGGTCGTGGTGCGGTAAATTTGCCCCCGACCTGGTAAATGACAATTGCGTCCCATCAGGTGAAAATGAAATATATTCATCCCAGGTTTCATCAAGGGAAATAACACCAGGTTCAAATATTTTGGCTTTGCCCTCCAGTAATTGAGCATAGGATAACGACGAAATTATGCTTAACATAAATCCGGCAGCAATGTAAATACATTGTTTCTTCATGGGTCATGAAATGATTAAAGTACCAAGTTTGATGCGAAAGCTTATTCTATCTGTTACTTCTAGAAATCAAAAAGGTTACAGAAATTAGAATTCGCCAGTAAAACGTGCTCACTTTGATTGGTGTGTGGAGCACAGACCAGGGAAGCGAGGCTTGGCCGGAAAATTTTGGGATAGCGAGGGTCAGGAATAACTTTGTAGGCTATGGTATTGGTTTACTAAACTTTTAAAGTTTGGTAAACCTGGAAACAACTAGTGTCAAGTCAAGGATGCAATGACGGGTAATTATTAAGTTAAGGTTTATAATTCCTCCCTCTGTATCTCCCTCCAAAGGGAGAAATCAACGGTTTTAACTTAATAATTACCCTCAACTTTTACCGCGACTTGAAGCTTGAGATGACACTAGAAGGGACTTGTTGATAATTGATAGTCTATGTTTTATTGATTGTAAAAATTAGTATAAAATCGTATTTTCACTCCTTATTTTAGAAACTAGAACCCAATGGAGGATCTGGAGTTTTAAATAAGTTGACTAGATTATTAGCAATTAAAACTGATTATACTATGAACCGACGTAGAACACTCAAGAAGCTCATGATGGCTTCTGGTGGATTGGTCGCTTTACCGGCATGGGCCAGTGAATGGAGTGTAAACGAGATTGTATTCCCTCCAATTTTTTCAGCAACAGTGCAGGATATCCTGTCTTCTGTAGCAGATACCATAATCCCCGCGGGCGATGACATTGGTGCATTGACAGTAGGAGTGGATAAGTTCTTACAAAAACTTTTCTCAGATTGCTATGAACAATCAGTGCAGGATAATATCAAAATCCAATTGAATGACTTGGAAAAATCATCCCAAGAGGCATACAGCAAATCATTCACTGCCTGTGATCAACTTCAAAGAGAAACCCTGTTGATGGCAAGGTCAACATCAGAAGACCAAGCGGAAAATGATTTTTTCAAATTACTGAAATCCGAGACCATCCGCGGATTTCGTACCTCGAAAAAAGTAATGACCGAATATCATAATTATGTTGTCGCTCCCGGTCATTTCCATGGCTGCGTGGATGTAAATATTTAAGATTATGGCAAATTTATCAATAGACTCAAAGAAAAAAAGAACCTACGATGCCATTGTCATTGGCTCTGGTGCCTGTGGTGGGTGGGCAGCCAAAGAAGTGTGCGATAGAGGATTGAAAACCCTGGTATTGGAACGTGGCCGGGATGTAAAACACGTGCAAGATTACCCCACTGCTTCCAAAGCACCATGGGAATTTGAATTCCGGGGCACTGTACCGTTGGAAAAAAGAATAAACCACAAGAATGCCCGGTGGTTACGGGAACAAACCATGCACTGGCAATTAAAAGATGATGAGCAACCGTTTATCCAGGAAAAACCATTCAGGTGGTTCAGGGGTTATCATGTTGGGGGCAGATCATTGCTGTGGGCGCGGCAGACCCAACGGTGGAGTGACTATGACTTTGAAGGCCCAGCCCGGGATGGTTTTGCAGTTGATTGGCCAATTCGGTACAAAGACTTGGAACCCTGGTATGCCCACGTGGAAAAATTTGCAGGCGTAGCGGGAGGTAATGATGGCCTGGTAGAATTACCAGACAGCGTGACCATGCCGGGATTTGAATTGAGCTGTATTGAACAATATTTTAAGGAGAGCCTGAAAAAGAACTATGGCGAAAACCGACACCTGATTCAAGGCAGGTGTGCCCATATCACCGACCCTCAAGCGATTCATGGCGAACAAGGACGTACAAAATGCCTGAACCAAAGAATGTGCAGCCGAGGGTGTGTCTTTGGTGGCTATTTTAGCAGTAACTCCTCTACTTTGCCCTGGGCCATACGCACTGGAAACCTTACAGTCAGACCCCACTCCGTGGTACATTCCATCATCCATAATGACAAGAAAGGCAAAAAAGGTAAAGCGGTAGGTGTAAGGATCATCGATGCGGAAAGCAAAGAAATGATGGAATTCTATGCCAAACTCATTTTTGTGAATGCCTCTACCCTTAACTCCAATGCCATTCTCTTAAATTCAACCTCCAATAGATTCCCCGAAGGAATAGGTAACGACCATGGAATATTGGGCAAGTACATTTCCTGGCACAATTACCGGGGCAAGGCCAGTGCCGAGTACGAGGGTTTCAAAGACAAAAAAACCAGTGGCGGAAACCCAAGCAATGGTTACATGCCCCGTTTCAGGAACGTCTTTAAACAAGAAACCGACTTCCTGCGAGGTTATGCCATTGGTATCGGGGGTGGAAGAGGTAAGCAGAGGGACACCAACATGATCGGGGACCAATTACGGGAAAACCTGCTTTACCCGGAATTTGACAACTGGCGTATCAGCACTTGGATGATGGGTGAATGTGTGCCAGTCGAATCCAATCATGTTCGACTGCACAAGGAATTAAAAGACAAATACGGAATCCCCCAATTGATCGTGTCCTGTGAGTGGTCTGAAAACGATGATAAAATGGTACAGGATTATGTAGAACAATCCATTGAAATGTTTGAAAAAGCGGGCTTTGTAAATGTCAAGGCCACGGACACCCATTCCCTGCCAGGATCAGACATTCATGAAATGGGTGGGGTGCGCATGGGACAAGATCCAAAAACATCCATGCTGAACAAATGGAACCAATTGCATGATTGCAAAAATGTCGTGGTGAGCGATGGTGCCTGCATGACCAGTACAGGCTCGCAAAATCCAACGCTGACATTCATGGCCATCACCGCCCGTGCGGCAAATCATGCAGTGGAAGAATTGAAGAAAAGGAACATTTGATTTTTAAACCTTGTTTAAAGACAACCATGAAAAGATTAGCTCCTATTTTTACCTGCCTCCTACTGGCGGCAGGTTATCCCTCTGCCCCAGTGGCAGCTCAAGACAATAGTATCCCTCTGTTTACTGCCGAAATCGGTATAGCCCCCTATACCTTTAGACGAAGTTTCCCCCTTGGTGTGGCTGAAACCCTAGATACCATCCAAATGATGGGTTTTACGGAAATAGAAGGTGGGGGCTTTGGCATGGATGCCAAGGAGTACAAGAAATTATGTGATGAACGCGGGTTGAAAATCCCATCTATGGGCAGTGGGTACGAGGGTTTGGTGAATGATCCGCAACCTATCATTGATAGGGCCAAAATACTGGGTGCCAAATACATCATGTGTGCCTGGATACCCCATGAAACCGGCAATTTCAATATTGAAAATGCCAAAAAAGCCATCGGTGATTTTAATGCCGTGGGAAAGAAACTAAAAGAAAACGGACTGACCTTATGTTACCACGCCCATGGGTATGAATTCAGGAAATATGAGGATGGCACCTTGCTTGATTACATCATGGAAAATACAAACCCTGAATATGTATCCTTTGAAATGGATGTTTTCTGGATACAATTTGGTGGTGGTGACCCCGTGGAATTATTGAGAAAATACCCAGACCGATGGAAATTGATGCACCTGAAAGACATGAAAAAAGGGATAAAGAAAGACCTGACCGGATTAACAGATCCCGAACACGATGTTGCCTTGGGCACCGGACAGTTGGATATTGCCGGGATCATCAGGGAAGCTAAAAAAATTGGGATTGCACATTATTTTATCGAAGATGAAAGCAGTGCTATTCATGAGCAAATCCCCCTGAGTATTGCTTATTTAAGAGGATTAAAGGAATAACTTTTCAGTCATTCCAGCTATAGACAGAACACTTCTTTTAAGATGGTGAACCGGGATAAAAACTGGCTGGGCTTTAGCCTTTACCTCGGTCTGTGCCCCACAGACCGTAATCAGGAAGTGTGATGACTTTGACTGGTCAGTGGGACACAAACCAGGGAATCGGGCATCTTTTGTCCATTTTAGAATAAAGAATCAACAATTACATCAGCTGCAACCTGGCTTCCTTTTAGGGAAGGATGAAAACCATCTGGGCTGTAATAATCAAAATTATCAGTTGCGTCGAAATGCTCTTTCCATACCTCTCCGACGGGGGACAAAATTGCATCATTCATAGATGCTGCATCTCGATAATTTTTTATTACTCCATCAAAAGTATGATAATAACTTAAGGATGGCCAAACCATAAAATAGCAAAGCTTGGTATCGTTTTGTTTGCATAATTCGCTAAGCTTACGGCCATACTCAATCAATATTTCCCTTCCCCACGCTTGAGACGAAGGCCCTTGCTGAATAATAACGAAGTCATACATCTTCGTGGTTATTTGATTTTGAACCTTTCCATCATTCCAGTGGTCTATGATTGCATAGTTACCTTCTGCAATCATTTTTATCCCGATGTCTATTCCATTTTGTTTGGCCCTGGTCTTAACAAGTTCAGGAAGGTTATTGACATAAGTAAGACTATTGCCAACAAATAAAATATTGAAATCAGTATTTAAAAGATCATTCGTGTTGCCTACATCATTGTTTGTTGAATCAGGGTTATTGTCCGTGATCGCCGAATAAGTATTATAGAAATCATCCTGCCCCTCTGAACAACCATAAAGGCATATACATGTAAAAATCACTAAAACATATTTGAAATATTTCATGATTTTAGTCCATGGTCATTATCACCTTTGCACCCATTTATAAATTATTGCCAATTACTTAAAAGTACCTAATTAGACTAAATTCAATGGTGATATGTTTGTAAAGTGACATTTTATAGGATTGAATGTTCACATTCACGCCGTCACAAGCAACAACTCCCCCGCTGGTTCAAGTCTTCTTGCAAGGGTTGTGGGTAAGCGAGACTTGGACCCTATTATTCCCCAAGTTAGCCCAAAATGGGTTGGGTGGTTCTAGATTCCCGTTCCTTGCCTGCAGTAGTGTAACGTAGGCAGGTTCGCGGGAATGATGCCAGAGCCTACTTCAGTGAAAAGCAGAACCCATTATTTATCCACTGTAGTATAACGGAGGAGGACTGTTACCAATTACTAAATAATAAATACCAAATACTTATTACTAACTACTTTGCACTTTATTGGTATTCTTCACCAACAAGCGTTAGGCATGCTCAAACACCAGATTGCAGAGGGGATTTCCCTACACCCGGCAATTGCTGTAAAAAGATACGACATTGGTATATTTTACTCGGTTAATTATATAAAAAGGAGGGTCGTCGTTGCTTTTTGCCCAGTTGATTATGTAAAATGATGGGTCGTCTATACTCTTTGCTTAGTCAGTTATATAAAAAGGTGGGTCGCTTATACTTTTTGCTCCGTTGATTATTTAAAAAGAGTTCCAACGCAGCCGCTCAGCTGTGCCGAATGACGGCTATAGTATAAAAATGACAATGACAAGTAAAATTTAAATGTCAGACCTAAGAAAAACAAACACCGATTTAGAATCCCAGGATTAATATTAGACAGCTAATGCAATATTGTACTGCAAATGAAATGAATAAAATAGATGTTTTATTACCATGCTATCAAAGAAAATATTGGTCACTTTTAACCGCAATTGGAGATCGGCACAGCCGACTGTGGCTGCGAGATTCATTTCGTATCAATTTAAGCATATTAAATTGACGCAGATATTTGAGCACTCCCTTTTGTTAAACAAAACCATTGTATGTTAAGAGTATTTAACTAAATTGTCAAACAACGAAATACTCTGGGTTTATTCAATCATATCCAACACTAAATCCGAAATCATGTCAGCAACAGTTGATAATCTTATAAAGGATACAAACACTCTTCAAACTACAATTGGAGACCTTTTAACAGATGCCCAAAACTTAGATACAGCACTTGTTCATCTTGATACGGCTCTAAACGTCCCATCAAAAATAGATTCTGATCTGAAACAGCTCATTAAAACAATGAAAACGGCGAAGGACGTGTTGCAGGTAGTCAAATTGGTTCCTGAAATTAGCACGGAGGTTGGGGTTGCCATTGATGCTATTAATGCCATCGAAGAGCCAATACAAGACGCCGAAAAAGCCCTTGCTGATTTCGATGATAAGATTGAACCAATCAAGCAAAAAATTGAAGCATTTGACAAGAAGCTGAAAGAACTCATTCAAAAAATCAAAGCCTTCAAGACCAAAATCACGGATTACATAACCCAAATTAATAATGCCCAACAATGTATCAATAGTTTACCGGATGGTTCGACAAAAACAAGTTTGCAATCTGACTTGGATGGATTAGCAAGTAAATCAGATCAATACGTAACGGAATTGAATACGCTTCTCCAGAACGTCATTAACCAAGTGAATGAAATAGAGGATTACGTTAAGAACAAACTTGGTCCTAATATCAAAATATTAAATGATATTGAACAGGAAATTGAGACATTAGAAGACCAACTGAAAGCCATTATCGATCCGCTTTCGCGTCTTGGTGCTCTGTTAAATAAAAAAATAAGTGTGTCATTCCCTTACCCCTGTGGTACTTGGTCTGATCCGCTTAAAATTTGCCATTATCCCATTGGCTTTACCATTCAAGAGATTCTCAATGGAGCGCAGTGGATTGAGAATGAAATCAAAAAGATTCTCGGAAAAGTGCTTTATGAAGCCGCAAAAATATTCGGTCTGGGCAATCTCTATAAAGAGTTGGAAAAGAAAGCCAACGCTTTTTTAAATAAGGTTTTAGGAGAGTTGAAAAAATTGTTCAAATCGTTAAATATTCAGATTCCCGGACTTGATAAGATCGAGCAAACACTTAAAAATATTCTTAACGAGCTACAGAATTTAGAGAATAAATTCAGTCTCGACCTTAGTCCTATTGAAAAATACATCCAGAAGATCGAAGATGATATCGCCGCATTCAAGAGTATCTATGACAATTGTAAGAACGTGGGGTGAGTGAAATGAAATTAATTTAGCTCATAGTGTATCGCTGTAGATCAAAATATTTATTAACCCGAATCCTCGGTCTGTGATTACCTGAAAATCCTATAAAGAATGTTTTAGCACCCAAAATTCACAACAATCACATGTTGGGATCATCTGAATTTGGCCCTCCTAAAAGTTTTTTCAACTATATAATTTATTTTAAGACTTGTAATAATATAAATGTCATTATTGCTTGCATTTCCCCTGATATTATAGATAGATTCATCACTACCGTAGCCTGCAATAACCGTGTAGGAATTACCATCATCTCCTATGTAGCTCGTGTTTCCGGGCACTGAGCCTATAGTTGTCAAATCCCTCAATTCCCCTGATTCCATGGAAACGGCTTCCTGTGACCTATCAGACATGGCCCTGGCAAGAGGGTCGCTAAATACACCCAAATCAGGATAAGAGCCACTAACATCATCAATAAAATCAAAAAACAGGTATCGCATGCCAAACTCAAATACAAAATCAGTGTTATCGTTTAATTTGTATTTAAGACCAAATCCGAAGGGGATTGCCACTTGAATCCTTTTATACGGACTAAGATCGTATTTCGCACTGTACTGACCTTCGGTGCCAAGCGGCTGGAGATTGACCCAATCCCCTGCATTTTCAAAGGGCTTGTCCCCATCATGAACATCAACTTCCGGTACCCGTGCCTGGGGGTTATGGTGTAAAATCGCGAAGCCGGCAAAGATATAGGGAGCAAACTCAACCCTGTTTTGATATGGCCCCTTGTAATGCAAGAAATCAATAACACCTGTAAAAGAAAGTTCTTTAATAAGGTTCCTAAAATGAAGATTTCTTACGTAGCGGGATACGGTTGTTGGTTCATTAGAATCCGCCGAAGTAAAATCATCTCCCTTTAAAGCACCCATGGAGTAACCGATTCTCAGGGTGAACCAAGGATTAAAGCGACGAGCCCACATAAAAGTAAATCCTGGTTTGGTAAAACTCAAATCAGTACTGGCTGCCCCGGAGGTAGGGGATAAATCCCCAAAATAATTCATGGAATTAATGCCAAATGAAATATAATTGAAACTGGCAAACCGGGTGGCTCCCCCTTTATAATTGGCAATCCTCTTGCTGGTGTGTTTCAATTTCCTTCTCTTTATCTGGGAAAACCCATCATGATATGCAAATAATAAAGTAAAGACAATAATCAATGAGGCGATTCTTGATTTGGGAAATTTGGATGAGACCTTAGTATTTGAGCCTTCAAGGCGAAGATTATGATGCCCGAAACCAATTGACATTTCAGTATACAGATTTTCTGGGTAAACAATTCATTTTGATATAGGCAGCATTAGGAACAAACACGGTTTTATCGTGATTGGTTGTGAAAGGTAAAAACACCTTAAAAAGCATAAATATCATCATCCCAAATACGATACCATTATTCCAAAATGCTTGATTACACCGTTCAAGTGAAAAGAGTTTCTTATTCAACCAGCAATACCGCTAAATTTGATATAAAAACCATTGTAAACTTGAATGATACCTTACATACATTTAATTATTTCATAAATTTTAGTATTAAGTAAACAAAAAGGGCAGACCGTCGATACTTTTTGCTCCGTTGATTATATAAAAAGGTAGGTCATCGATACTTTTTGCCCCGATGATTATATAAAAAAAGGTAGGACGTTGATACTTTTTGCTCGGCTATAATCCTCGGTTTGTGTCTGCACAATCCGAAACTTAAAATTCATTGTGTTATTCTAGGTCGTGTAATAAGGACTAAAATAGGCTACTGTCATCTAGAATGCAGTGAGAGATCTTATTTGATTTAAGGCATAAGTAGTTTTAGGGAATAAGATACTCAACGCAGTCGCTCGGCTGTGCCGAGTGACGGGTTTGAAAGCATGACCAGATACTTAGATTATTAGCCAATAACAAAAAAGTTTACTACAAAAAAACATGGTTGTTGAATGAGTACAGGGTTTTTCTATCGTATTGCCCGCAGTTTATGTAAGTATATATTCATACTCTACAAAAACGATATAATTAATAGTTACTATATTGTATTGAGCAATTGAACAAGGAATAGATAAATCGAATGTATAATGATGGAATTTATTTGACAATGGCTTTCTATTTGTAACAAATTAGAAGTATAGTATTTATTTTAATCAGGAATGTATGGAGAAATCCAGACTTGGACCAAATGTTTAACTGTTTAAATAAACCAATCATGAAAACTGCTATCCACTTTTTGCTAACACTCACCATTTCAGTGTACATCTTGTCTATCATGGGATGTAAAACCGACCCTCCATCACAAACACAACTAACCCATACTTTACAGATAAGCCGCCATTCAACCGCTCAATTAACAAATAATAGGGCAGATCAGATATTAAACCGGATGGGCACAATCCTCCAGATTAAAGATGGAGCCGGGGATGTAGCCTGTAATGTTGATTTTGATCGTAATGGTGTGACTTCCTTTAACTTGGGAAATGGGGTCATTAACAGTGCAAGCGACTTTTCTGCTGTTAACAATCAACCTGGTAATGTGAAAGTCGTTAGACAGATCAATTGGTGTGGCAGTCTTAGTCCTAATATAATTGGTTGTGCACCTGTACCAGGAACTTCATTAGTGGTTGTGCGATTTACCGATAACCAAGAAGGCTTACTCTGGGTTCATGAATTTGGGCATAATAAAAGTTTAGGCCATGATAATCGCGAAAATGCGGTAATGCGTCCGATTATCAATGTAAACAATACTTACGTGAATGAAAGTGAGTGCAATTCATACAAAGTCCAACCTTCCATTACCGCTCCATCCACCCAATTCATCGCTGCGACAGCAGCAAGTGAAGAAAATCCACAAGAATCTCAGATTATGGACATAAAAGAATTTGTTCGCCAAACTTTTATTCACGGTGTACCATATGAAGAGGCCAGCAAGTATAGTGCTGACGATGCCAAAGCCCTCAACCCAATGCTCGCAGATCCTGCTGAAGAAGCCCATTGGGCAAATATTGTAATAACCATGTGTATTATTGGCAATGAAACGGCGGTAGATGCGGCTATTTCGTTTATAGATAAGGCTGATGAAGGCACATTATCCCCAGCTCATTACCGAGCCAAAACGAGTGCAATCATGGCTTTAGGCTATGCCGTAAATAAAACGGGAAATCAACAAGCACTCAACTATCTGACAGAAAACAGCCGGAGCACTGATGTATGGTCCGTAAAAGACATGAAATGGTCTAGCCCATTTCAGGCTTCCGTGGGTGAAAGAAACCTGGAGTTGTCGACAATGGCCATCCTGGGTTTGGCCTTGGCTGGAACCGAGGAAGCAGTCAAAGCTCTCCAGGTTTTGCAGGATTCTACCACATCAAAGGCTGGCGAAGAATTTCAGCAACTAGTAAGCTCTATTGTCAGCGATGCCATAAAGACGAATCAAGAAATATCAGAAACGGGATTGATGGAGTATTATCGTAAAAAACAAAATTAGATGGACAGCAGGCTTACCATAAACTTCCCCTTCTCAATGTCACATGAAAGGGGACTGAGTAGGCCATCCCTACTTTTCACTCCGTCAATTGTATAAAATGGTAAGCCATCCCTACTTTTCACTCCGTCAATTATACAATAGGTGTCGCTAGGTCTACAAAATAGGCAAGATTTCGAGTGATCACAAATCCCGCCCGCCCTACAATGGCGCAAGTCTTCCCGCCATGGAATTTGGGATAGCGAGACTTGTGCCTAACATATCCAATACTTTTATTTACCGAGGCATGGCTTCAAATATTAAAACTAGGGTGTGCAATTCAAGTTGACTTTTGATATTGATAAAAAGTTATAGCTTCTTAAGTCACCTGAAGAAGCTATAAACCATCAGTATTGCATAATATTACCTGCTCTGAATCGGGGTCAGTAGCAATTTATTGATTGTCCATCCTTTTTCAACATATGATAACTTGGAGGCAAAATGGTAGGTTTTCACCGGTGGACCTTTTGAGGACTTGGTGGGTTTTTCTGAAGACACTTTAACTTTTCCAGTTATAATCGCCTGATTATTAATTACTCGAACATTAGTTTCCTCACTATCGAATTCAAACTTTATATTTCCAACTCTTACGTACTCCATCCACTTTTTCTTATTCATTTTTTCATTTTCGTTTGTAAAAACAAATTCCCTGTCGAGTAATAGGTCAAAGGTGGAAATATCATTATCCTCCAGTGCACCAATAAACTTGCCGTATTCATCAAGTATAAGCACGATAGGATTGGTTGGATATTTCAAGATTGCCCACTCAACTCTCCAGTCAAAACCGTCATCCCGGTTCTTATCAGCAAAAAGAACATTCAAATTACCATCCAACGAGCTGGTGGTTAAAATACCTACTTCATTCAAATTATGGTCACCATTATTAAATTTCAGATTAAACCCTCTTAGGAGTCTTACACCTTGGGGGATTTCCCTTGATTCAGCTCCTATTGCGTTCGATCCAGAGGAAACCCCACTTTGAACTAAATAGCTATCTGGTACCCATGCAAAATAAACAATACCCACCGCCAGGTCATCATCGTTATCGTCATTAAATGATAAGGACAGTAAGGTATTCCCATTTACTTCTTCCTTATAAATTCCAAATTCCTCAATATTATGATCATCTGAATGATAGTATACTTCGAACCCTATTAAAATAAGTTCATAGTTTGGGCTTGGCTTAATTAATGGAAGGGACTCCTTTCCATTTAAAAAGAACACTCTATTGTCCATCTGGATGCCGGTGATAGTTGTGTGGTCCCAGTGAGCAACTTTATAATAAAATTCATCATTATGGGTATCGTCAAAATAATCCAATCGCAGTTTACTTATGACGTGTGGGACAACCGAAATCTTTTGGATATTTCGATCACCGGAGGTAAACCTAAAGTAAAAATCCTGCAGAAGTGGTATTCCATATCTTGGTTGATTAAGCTCAACACTTTCAACGGTAAATCCTTCGACAAGAAGTTGTTGTGAGTGTACAAAGTTTGCACCGAATAAAATTAAAAGAATACAGAACAGTTTTGTTAAACCGTCATCAAGTGTGCTGATTCCTGGATTTATTTCTTCTGATTCCATAGTAGAGTTATTTTTTTAAAGAATTGTGTGCAAAATGATTTAAGACTAGATGTCAAATTTGAAGTTAGACAAAAAAATTAATTCATTTTTTAGAGGATTATATTAATACGTACACGAAAGACGGTAAATACCCTAAAATAAGCTTAAATTAATAATCAAGGTCAATTTTTGTAAGGCAAAATAATTTCAGTTAAGGTGATTTTCTTACCCCGACAATGGAGCAAGGTACTGTACAACGCAGTTGTTCGGCTGTGCCGAGTGACGGTTATAATAGAAATGAAGCAAATATAAATTACCACAATAGCTCCAAAAAGGTAGAGAACCAATGCTCATTTGATTCTAATAACATTGAATATTTGATTGTAAGATTGCTCTAATGCATCGCAATCTTGTTAGCATAAGTATTTATACTACCATCCTAAAAAATAAATTAAAATTCT
>CBDVAV010000037.1:0-14203 GCA_965372055.1 uncultured bacterium
TAAAGTCAATTAATTGAAGATCTGAAAGCGCTTCAATTCAAAATATAAATCAATTTAGAAATTATACTAACACATTTATTACATAATGCTTATGCTCAGGAATTACTTATTAACTTCAATAGGAAACCTTTTGGAAAACAAGCCTTGTTCAGTACAACCCAAGGATAGTTTTGTAATTCCAGTTACAAAATTTCGTAACTGGAATAATGTCTTTACTTAATAACGTGCAGTGGACGATCTAAAATTTCCGGATTACTGATTTTACAGATTTCCAATTCCATATAAAAGGCTTCCAAGGTTTTAAGTTAATTCTTTGTTGTTTTGAAAATTAATCAAATAATATGCCTCTGATTAATATTATCTTCTTTTGGATTCTGTTCATATTATACATTGATAATAACAATCCTTCCTTCACAAACATAGGTGATCTACCAACCTGGGACAATGAAAAACCAGTATGGATGCCCAATGGTAAATCTCTCGTGTTCGGAACAAATCGAGATGGAAATTGGGAAATATACATCATGGATAACCACGGATCAAATCAGAAAAATCTTACTGTCAGCCCACATAATGAGTTATTTCCCTCAATTTCTCCTGACGGAAGCAGGATTGCCTATGTTAGTGAAGTAGACAATAACTATGATGTCTGGGTGATGAATGCAGATGGCTCTGATAAGAAGAGGTTGACTTATCATGAGAAACTGGATGATTGGCCTAGTTGGATAGAGGAAGGAAAAAGAATTGTGTTTGACTCAGATCGTAGTGGGAGTTGGGGTATTTATGTTATGAACAACGATGGTTCATCACAGAAGGTTTTAATTGATACGGGTGTCAAAGAAGTCGATCCCACAACATCTCCTTTTTCCCGGAAAATTGTATTCAGTCGACAAATGGATAGTACACGTCAGCTCTTTTCCTTTGATCTGATCAGCGGGGAAATTATCAGATTAACAAATAACGAAATGACAAATGCCCACCCGGCAATGAGTCGAAATGGTGATCGTATTGCCTTTAATGCTGGTGGAGAGTTCTGGGATATTTATGTTATGGACATTGATGGGTCTGCATTGAAGCGCTTGACAAGTACCACTCATGATGATAAGTGGCCAGCTTGGTCTCCAGATGGTCAAAGAATTGCCTTCACCTCTAATCGAGATGGGCGTTGGGAAATATATATAATGAATACAAGTGGAAATGAGATACAAAGGTTGACATTCGGGAGTGAAGGACATTATTAGTTACTGTTAATATTATCAACGAATTGAAAAGTGGGGACCGGGATTAGCCCAAGCATATTACTGGCTATAGGTTTTTACTTTTCTGGTTCAATTTTTATTAAACCCAAATCAATATCAGCAAACAAATCCTAAACCTATGAGTATGTATAAAAATTATTTTAAAGTCACTATTAGAAATATCAAAAGGGACAAATTTTACTCTGGGGTAAATATTTTAGGCCTGGGAGTGGGGATTTGTACTTGCTTATTGATGTGGATGTACATTGGAAATGAGCTTGGTTATGATGCCTTTCACAGTAAAAGCAACAGAATCATAAGAATCGGTCATAGATTAAATACAGATCCTCCAGATGGCGGGTCAGCAGTTACACCATTTCCATTAAGACAGGTTTTAATAAATGAGATTACAGGAATAGAGGAAGCGGTGAGGTTTTTTCACATGGACAGGTTATTTGCCAAACCTACCTTGAAATACCAAGATCAGGTTTTTATCGAGGATAAATTTTTCTTTACTGACCCTTCAGTTTTTAAAGTATTTGATTTTAAGCTTGAGAAGGGTGATTTGAACACTGCCTTGGAAGACCAAAATAGCGTGGTAATAAGTAAGGAGATTGCACGAAAATACTTTGGAGATTCTAACCCCCTTGGCAAGGTAATTCGGTTTAATGATTGGGAAGACATGATAGTAACCGGCGTTTTAGCAGAGTTACCAAAGCAGTCACATTTACAATTTGAATTTTTGGCACCCATGAAACTGTTCAGAAAATGGTGGATGGATTTGGGAGGTCCCGACATCAATACTTTATGGAGTTCAAACTTCACCTGGACTTATGCCTTGCTAAATCCAGGTGTAGAAGAAAGTGAATTTTCCGGAAATCTAAAAACTATAGTAAATGAGTACTTTGCTGCCGAAGACAGGGATCTTTACACTTTCAAAACCCATAAACTCCTCGATATACATCTTCTCTCTAAATTTAGATTGGAAAGTTCTTCTTCTGCAAATTACCAACAGCTACGTAACCTTGGCTTGATAGCACTACTGGTCTTGATCATTGCAACATTGAATTTTGTAAACCTCACCACAGCCCAGGCTGTAAAAAGAGCAAAAGAGATAGGGGTAAGAAAAGTGATTGGAGCCCGCAGAACAAATCTCATTATTCAATTCCTGTTTGAAGCCAGTATCTCAGTATCTGCTGCTCTTATATTTGCCATTTTTTTATCATGGTTGATTTTACCCTCATTCAATCTGCTGATTGAAAAATCGTTGAGCTTACAAATTTTTTTAGATTCATTTACCCTGGTCAAGCTGGTATTGGGTGGGATGGCGCTGGGGTTAATATCGGGTATATACCCGGCCATTTATCTTGCTTCCTTTAATCCCACCATGATTTTCCGGGGGAGGTCGAATATTGCCAAAGGGAAATTCAGTATCAGAAAAATTTTGGTAACCGTACAATTTATATTTTCAATTGCCTTGATTTTTTCCATTGTCACAATTTATCGGCAGCTGGAATTTTTGAAAAACAAAGACCTGGGCTATGACAAGGAGCAAGTGCTACTTTTAATGCCCCGAGGAGGAATCAATGAGAAGTTTGATGTACTAAAAACCGAGTTACTACAAAACCCGCAAGTGATAGCGGTGTCTAAGGGAGATCCTATCCAAGGAGGATGGAGTGCTGCCGGATTATTTGTAGAAGGAAAATCAAAACCTCAGACAATGGCATTGAGATATATTGATGAGGATTTTGATAAGGTATTTGATATCAAATTAAAGTATGGAAAACGATTTAATAGGGCTTTAAAAGTTTCTCCTCAAGTGGCCGATTCCAATGCTGTCTACCTACTAAACGAAACTGCCGTAAAACATTTGGGATGGCATGACGATCCCATCGGTAAAAAGATATGGTACCAAGGGAGCAATTTGTACTTTGAAGGAAGGGTAATCGGTGTAGTTGAAGATTTTAACTTTTCTGCATTATATGATCCTGTAAAACCCCTGGTGCTGCGATATCTACCCTTTGGCAAGGTAACTGTTAAAATCCGCTCTGAAAATATCAGTCAAACCATTTCCATGATCGAAGATAAATGGAAATCGCTGGCTCCTGAAGCACCTTTTGAATTTTATTTTCTGGATGATCAAGTAGATAATCAATACAAAAGCGATCAAAAGCTTGGAAAGACCATTAACTATTTCACAATTATTGCCATTACACTTTCAAGCCTAGGCCTATTGGGTTTGGTTTCATATTCGGTGGAACAGAGAAAAAAGGAGTTTGGAATCAGAAAAGTATTAGGTGCACCTATAATGCGATTGGTGATGCTGATTGAAGGCGATTTCATAAAAATGTCCATCATTGCATTTTTGATAGCGGCTCCCATAAGTTACTTTCTATCACTGCAATGGTTGCAAAACTTTGCATACAGAATTTCCATCAACTGGTGGGTTTTTGCATTGGTGATGGCCATTCAAATGTTTCTGGTACTTTTAACTGTCAGTTATCAATCTGTTAAAGCAGCAATTCATAAACCTGTAGATAACCTACAGAGTGAATAATCAAAGGTGTGATGTATTTGAAACCAACCTTTGTTGTGATTGCTGCACCTGCTTTTAAATTTACAAATGGGCAACTCCAATCCGGGCAGAGGAGGCAGACGTAAAAGAATATTAACTATCACCCAACTTGCAACTTGGGGTAGCCATCCTGTTGGAAGCAAAAAGAGTAAGAAACCAATTTTGGTATAAGTTTCCCGGTTTCTTATTAGAGCCGGTTGTGGAATAAACGTTCCACTCATTGTAGTAAGATTAGAAATAAAAAGAGGTAAAAGATTTCGGAATTATCGAATTTTCAAATCTTTTAGAGGGCATTTTATGAAATCAAAAATATGATAAACGAAGCAATTGGCACAATACTACAAATTTTAGTTTTCACCCTGATCCCTTTTTTGGCTTATGTAATTAAGGGTAGGACTGTATCAGGTTTTTATAATTACATAGGATTGAAGAAATCAACCAAAAAAGCAAATTATCTGGCTGTTTTAGCCTCTTTGATTTTTGCAGCCCCAATGCTCATTTTAACACTACTAAATGCTGAATTTAAAGAAATAATGATCGACCCCAGCAGTATTACAGGAAAATTCAGAGAAATGGGATTCGGAATAGATTCATTGTCTTTACTTATGATCAAAGCTATATTCAAAACCTCATTTGCTGAAGAAATTTTATTTAGAGGTTTTATAGCAAAAAGACTTATAAGTGTGCTGGGGTTTCAAATAGGAAATTTATTTCATGCCATTATTTTTGGAGCTGTTCATTCTGCCTTATTTGCCACGATAACCAATAATATTGTTTTCTTGGGCATTATATTTATTATGCCAACAATTGGGGCTTATGTTTCTGCTTACCTCAATGAAAAAATAGGAAATGGTAGTATTGTCCCAGGTTGGATTTCCCATGGATTGGCAAATGTAATAGCATATAGTGTAGTGGGATTTTTTATTTGAAAGGGAAAAGGACAGCAATAAATAATGCCTATTGGTAGAAAAGCTACTAGGACTATGACAATTAACCAAATCTGGAAATAATAGATATGGTAACAAGAGAAATGAGAATGAAATGAAATATCCCTGGAATAAATAATAAGATTATGACTTTGTTCAATTTCGATATATGGTCTTCCATGTTAATTCTTGGTATTGGTCAGGGTCTAGTGCTTTGTACGGCCTTATTTATTAAAAGGCCAATTGATAACACTAGATATATTCTTGGCTTTCTACTGTTCATATTATTGGTTAATTTATTGGAGTTTCTATTACTGAGCTCAAGTTATTATATCTATTTTCCTCATCTGGTATATGTATCACAACCGTTTCTGTTTCTTTTGGGTCCACTATTTTACTTTTACATAATTACACAAACCCAGATCAAATTAAGGTTTTCATATACTCATTTATTACATACAATACCTTTTCTATTAGCTCTGATTTACAACGGTTCGTGGTCTTTAGAAACCACGGAATACAAATTACTGGTATTTGAAAGAAATTTAAGCAATCAAAATAGTGAAGTTAGCATTAAAGGTGCTATCTACGCTTTTATTCACATTGGTCAGGTATTGGTTTACCTTATTAGCTCTTTAAATTATCTTAGAATGTTCAATGCGGATTCTAAACCCTCGAGAAAGAAATTATCCTTTCTAAAGGGGTTTTCAGTTACTTTTACTTTCTATTGGATTCTCCAATTATTAGGGTTGATATCAATTATCATATTTCGGATCTATACCTTTGAAATTGACTATGTGCTTGCATTGGCAAATTCATTTTTTATTCAAGGTCTAACGCTTCATATTATTTTAAACCCTCATTCAGTTTTTACTGTTACAAGTAAGGCCAGATACGGAAACTCTTCTTTGGATAACACACACTATAATACCTTACTAACGGAAATCAATCAACTTTTGAAAAGAGATGAAATATACCTGGAAAGCGAATTAACTTTGGAGCAGTTTAGTAGGAAGCTTTCAATCAATAAAAACTACATATCACAAATAATCAATCAGGAGTTCGGCATTAACTTCAACGACTTTATTAACAACTTCAGAATTGAGAAAGCAAAGGAACTACTCGAAAACCCAGAGAATGATGAACAAAAATTATTGGCCGTAGCTTTTGATACTGGATTCAATAACAAAACCAGTTTCACAAGGGTGTTTAAGAAAAAAACTGGAATGACGCCTTCCGAATACAGGAATACCCGACACTCATCTAATCGGTTGGATACATTACAAGAATAAACAAAGCTGCAGGGAAATATCTTTTCCTATCATAGGAACAGGATTATAAATTTTTATTAAACTTTTGCAAAAAAAGGGCACAATTAACAAATTGTTTCTAATAAGGCCTAACATCTATTTATCATTGCAAAATTATTTTTATTACAAATCCAAACAGCGATGAAGACAAAAATTCTGATTCTATTTTTTGTAAGCCAATTGTTCAATTCATTATCTGCTCAAGATATTGGCAGCTCAAAAGAGGATTTTTTGAAAATGGCAAATTATCTGTCAGCGGATTCTGGAAAGTGGTTTGCTCCCAATCCCAATTATGAACCTGAAGATTTATCCTCTACAAGAGCTCTTGGACTTTGGTTTAATATGAAGCTAAAACAAAATCTTCTCCATTTATCATTGGTAATATATAAAGGAGATACGGCACATATCACCGCTGAGTCATTCTGGCTGTGGCACCCTGGTGAGCAAAGAATTAAGTACTACGATATTAACTCGAAGGGATATTTTATAGATGGAGAAACCCATTTCGCCTCAGATGAAAAATTCATCACTAGACTTTATAGCTATGCACCGGATGGTCATATTCAATTTGAAAGGGGTGAAAATATTATAATTTCCAAGAATGAGCACAAAACTAAATCTTCAGTTTACGAAAAAGGTAAATGGCGTGAAATAGGTAGTTTTACCTGGAAAAGAACAGCGGGTGAGAAGAATTACAAAGTACTTAAGCATCATTAAGTGTTTTATAAGAAAAATCAGGTCACAATTGATAATTTGTATCCCTTAGGATTTATAATCTTTTAATTTTTGGCTTATCGTTCATTAATTGACAAAATTCATAAAAATGAAGGCAACAATTTTAATATTACTTTTAACAGGCTTATTATTCAATTCTCTTCAGGCTCAAGATAAGGGTAGTTCTAAGAAGGATTTTTTAAGAATGGCCAGTTATCTATCATCGGGTACCGGTAAGTGGATGACAAAAAACCCTAACTATGATCCCGAAAATTTATCATCTTCCAAAGGATTTGGGCTTTGGTTTACACAGAAGTTAAAGCAAAATCTTCTCCATTTGACTCATGTCGTATATAGAGGGGATACGGCTCATGTTACCGGGGAGTCATACTGGCTTTGGCATCCGGGAGAGCAAAGGATCAATTATTACAGTATAAGTAATCGAGGAAATTTTACAGATGGGGAAACTTATTTTGTATCAGATGAGAAATTTATAACAACAGAATACAGTTTCTCTCCCGATGGTCAAATCCAATTACATAAGGATGAAAATATCATTATTTCAGAAGATGAGCATAAAACAATTTCCTCTTACTATGAAAATAGTAAATGGCATGTCATTGGCAATTATACATTTATAAAAAACCAGGAAAAGAAATATCATAAAGTAATCAAATACTACTAGAGTAAAATTTCATTGAGTTTTATGATTGCAAACTAACATAGCAAAATTTTTTCTTATTGGAGGTATATAATGAATTAGCTCTATTTAGCTAAACGTTTTATGGCATAAAAATTAAAAGAAAATAGAAATGGACCAACGAATTGAAATAATTATAAATGATTTTAATAAAGGCTGGACACAAGGGGAATTTGAAAGCATGACATCCCTTATTCACGACAAAGTAATATTTGTTTCTCCTGACTTAAAAACTGAAATAAAAGGGTTGAATGCATGTCTTCGAACAATTAAGGATTATTCAGCTAAAGCTAAAACAAAAACCTTTGAAGTTCGAAATAAGAAAATACATATTTGGAATGAAACAGCAATGATTACCCTTGCCCATCTATATAGAGTGCTATGAAGTACTATTAATCTAAAATCATCCGGCAATGAGTTGAATTTGTGCAATAATATCAGGTTTGTGTGGCAAGAAGTATAGTTTGACAAATTTGATAAGAGAGTTTAGTTCTACAAAATCAAAAATAGTACTTGATTTATCACATAGTGATCCCTTTGGGACATTAACCTTAGATTTTGCAAAATTTCGGTCCGTGAATTATAATATCATCTAACAAACATGCGAGAATTAAACCTAAATAATACGTTCAACGTTTGGTAATTAGAATACAGCATTCATTGAAATGAACTTGTGGCAAACTATAATAGGAGCTTTTGTAATTCACGGGCTTATATTGGCTACTGTTTTGTTCTCGAAATTTATAGTTAGTAAAAAAGCTCCTTATATTTTATTAGGATTAGTGCTTTTGTTTTATTCCATCGCTTTATTAGAAGGGATATTTTATTGGACAGGATGGTATCACGACTATCCTCATATTTTAGGAATTAGCTTTGTTTTTCCACTTTTGTATGGACCTATTTTTTGGTTTTATTATAGGTTCACACTAGATAAACCGGTCTCATCCTATAAAAAAGTGGCTTACCATTTTGTCTTGCCCATTTCTGAATTAATTTATCTGATCCCTTTTTATCTCCAATCAGGGGACTAAACTTGATTTTGCCCTGTGGTATGCCGATTGGGTCAACATTCTTGTATTACCAATTCTTAACATACTGAGTTTGGGATATTATTACTTCAAAATAAGAAGGGAAATAATTAACTATAATCTACTAAAAACCCACCTTCCTAAAATGCACTGGCTTTCCATCATATCGATATGTTACTTGTCTTTTTTCATACTCTTCACTGCTAATTATATTTTAGTATTGTTTGATCTGTCATTACCTCTTCAAGACTATTTGATTGCGATTGGTCATTCCTTGCTAATCAGTTTAATGGTTTACATGGGAATGAACCAAAAGTCATTCCTAAGCGATCCTGTCATCAAACTAAAATATGCAACCTCATCAATTGCCCAAGGAACTAGTAGGTATTTTTTCCAAAAATTGGATAAGTTTATGATTGATGAAAAACCTTACCTTGAGGCTGGAATCAGGCTCAAAGATCTTTCCGAAAAGATGGGGATTTCTACAAATCAATTGTCACAGGTCATCAACCAGAATTCCCATTTAAGTTTCGGGGATTATATCAATTCATATAGGGTCAAAGAAGCTTACCATTTGTTGTCGACATCTTCTGATCCAATCATAAATATTGCCTATCAAGTTGGCTTCAATAATAAAACCACTTTTTATCAATCTTTTAAGAAAAATTTCGGCTATCTACCCTCGAAAGTATCGAATAAAGGCGGTGCAACTAGAATCTCTTATTAGAAATATGAGCCTATAATAAAGTCAATAATTACACGGATTGACTTGGGATACTTGAAAGGCATTTAGATTTAGGCTAAACATCGATAAATTATGAAAAATAAGATCTTAAATATTACTTCGTTATTGTCCGTTTTTTTTGTGGCTTTTGGTAGCCCATTAAAAGCTGAAACAAAAAATGATCCTGAGAAAGCAAAAAAGATTCTTGAGCAAGCCAACCACGCTCTGGAAAGAGCCACTGATATTGAATACAGTTATACTTATAATGGCACAGGAAAACTAAATGGCAAGTTCACGGGAAGGGTAAAACTCATACAAAAGGAGGACTACCTGACCAGTTGGATTTGGACTGAGCTCAACTTTCATAGTACTAATTCCAACGGCAATAGTGACATTCAAAACACATGGTTTATCAGTATCAAGGATGGTGGTATACAATTATTTGATAAAAATGAAAACTCGCTTAAGTCTGGCACTATGCATGGAGGATCAATGAACCTAATGACCTATGCCTACTATTCCGTTCTATTTCAATATATACAGAGCAACCCATTTGCATCTTCTATAAAAAACGAATCAATAGATTACATTGGTGAAAATGAAATTGGTGGTGTAGAATGTGAAATCATAAAAGTTAAGAACCAATTTGGGGATTGGGTTTATTGGTACATAGGTAAAGATGATCACCTTATTTATGCACAAAAAACAGAGAATACCAGTGAAAAAGGGGAAGGGATGTTTTTCTTCCAGATCACCGACCTCCAAATAAATAAGAAATTAACTGAAGCTGATTTTATGATTCCTACGAACAATTCAACCAAAAGAATTGATGAAGACAAAAAAGTAATTGCACCGGGTCATCCGGCTCCTGGGTGGCAGATTGAGGGCAAAGATGGGGGTGTCATTAGCAGTAATCAATTGAAAGGTAAAGTTGTCTTACTTGACTTCTGGGCAAGCTGGTGCAATCCGTGTTGGAAAATAATGCCGATAGTCAATGAGCTTGCGAGAGAATATAAGGATATGTATGTCTTAGGTATTAACGTGTGGGAAAACCCAAAAAAAAATGTATATAAATATATGAAAAATGAATATCTAAATTATCAGACCGTCATGGATGAGGATGCGAGGCTAGCTCTGAATTTTAAAGTGGCCTACCTACCTGTACTGGTTCTAATTGACAAAGAAGGAGTGATTAGACACGTTTCCAAGGGTTATTCAGATGAATTAAAACAGCAGTTGAGTAAAGTTATTAATGAATCTTTGTGAATAAGCTTTTGTGGTGAAATAGATAATAATAAAATAGATGACTTTAACCAGAAAAACATTGCCTAAACTCTATATAGTCGTCACTTAAGGGTTTCCTGAATATCATTATTATTTTAATTGTAATTGAGTAAGATATATTAGAGAAACCCTTTTTTACACTGCACAGTACCCGATAGTTTTACGATTTGAGTTACCAATGTCCTTTCATTTCAAAGTACACAATAGAACCTTTTTAATGAAGTCCATCCCACTTAAGTTTTGACTGGGATTTTGTATTTGTCAATAATGTTTGTCATCATTCAACTCATCTAATCTTCTTTGAAGGGTGACTAATTCTTTTCACAGCATATAACTTTCATGTTCTGTTTTATTTTTTCTTTTCCAGCCTGTTCCTTCTGTTCTTTAAATTTATTTCTTGAAGGATCTTCTCCTTCCAATACCTCAAATGGACAGCAACATTAGACTTTTGGGGAAACAGTGATCTTTGAACATCTCGTTATTTCCCCGGCAAATGCAATTTTTTATTTTTCTTAGATTAGATGCGACAGAGCCGTTTCAATAATCCTTAGTTAATTACTTGGTTTTGCTTTTTGAGTCTTTGTATCCTTGTTACAATACCTAAAATAAAAATTTGGGCAATTATAATGACTTAAACTGAATAAAGAAATCAAGATATTTTGAAAGTAAATTGCTCGAATCAGTTATTAGATAAATTATTTTCTGTTTTAATATTTTTGTCAATCCTTTGCCAATCGCCTTTAAATATTATTGATACTGCGATGATTAACTGCTTAACTCCTTTTGCTTCCTGCACTGCTGAAGTCTCAAAGCAAAAAGTTAATATATCTTGCAACCGATTGAAGATTTCATCTGTCGTAGTTAGTAGATCAATTATTGATTTTAAAATATTACTAACTAACAGTTTAAATTAAAAAAAGATGAAAACAATAATTAATAAGTATTCTATTATACTCATTGGCGTCTTCTTATTAGGATGTGACATTGTAAATGATGATCCTGATCTGATTATTTCTGCGGACTTGAATGCAGTTAAGAATAATCCAGCATTATGGAACATTACAGAATCCATACCATCAGGGGCTACTATTCAGGTGGTAAATTCACCTGCAGGTGATATTGAAATTATTGAAAAAGGCAATTTTCTTCTTTATAATGTTATTGAAAATACCTTGAGCAACCAAAAGATTGACAACGATAACATTATATTTAATATCATTAATAAAGGGGAACAAGTAGGTACAGGCGTACTTAGTATTAACCTTCTTGATGAAAATGAAGACGAAATCTGCGGTGTGCTTCCGTGGTTTGATAAAAATGTGAAGGTTGGTGAAAAATTTGAATTCTCTTTTACCGAAGAAGAAATATTTTGTGAAACCGGATACGCATCAGCTTTAATCTCATTATACGGTTCGGAGGGAATGCCTACTTCGGGTTCTGCATTTGTCGGTAGTTCTAATGATAATATACTTTCAGCTGGTGGTACTCCAACAATTGTTGGCCCGTTTGAATTTATTATGACTGTTAGCTCTTTCAGTTCATCAAGTCCATTTATAGCACCTAATAAGATTAATCTGGATACAAGACTGGAGCTACATTCATTTCTTGTTTCTGTAAATGCAAAATAAGTTATTTAGCTTATGCAATGGGATTATTTAAGAAATTGAATAGTCCCATTCATCAATTTATGAAAGATGATTTTGATCTGATAAGAAAATGCAGAAAAGGTGAAAATCACTCTCAAATTGTATTTTTCAATAAGTACAAGAATTTTATTATGGGGATTTGTGTAAGATACTGTGATACTAATGAAGATGCAGAAGATGTTCTACAGGAAACCTTTATCAAGGTCTTTCAAAATCTACATTTACACAATCCCAATAAATCAACCAAGGCATGGATTAGGAAAATTACAATTAACATGGCCATCAATCATTGGCACAAAATTAGAAAATTTAAAGTTGTAACTAATTTAGAAGCTATTGCGGAGACAGTACCTGACAAGATTCATGACATTTTAGATGAGCTACAAACGGAAATGTTATTGAAAATAGTAAGGTCATTACCGGCAGAATATAGAATTGTGTTTAACCTACATGCAATTGAGGGATTTAATCATAGGGAAATTAGTTCTATTTTAAAAATCCCAATAAATACCTCCAAATCGCATCTACGAAGAGGGATCAGTATTTTAAAAAAGGAGCTTATGAAAATTGGTTACAAGGAAAGACATTTTGAAAAAATTGGTTAATTATGAAAACTGAGATTGAGAATAAATTTCACGAGAGATTATATGAGTTTGAGGTTTCGTCTGACCCAAGGAGTTGGAATAAAATTCAATCTACTATTTCACGAAAGAAAAACAACTTGGTTAGGGCTTCCATGGCTTCTATTATTATTGTGTTTCTTTTCGTGTCTCTTCCAATTATAGAGGTAAATCATCAACAGTCAAATCAAAAACCCATCTTATCCAATAGTCAAAAAAATCTCAATATTGCTAGCAAAGAAACTAAAGATAGAGTGAAGGCCTCAACTTCTGACATTAGTAAGAATTATAGAACAGTTTTACCAAACAAATCACACCCAAAAGAGTCAATATTCCTTCCAAAAATAAAAGAAACGAATACTCTATCCGACTCATTTAGTAAAGTAGAGAAACTGCCTATTATTCCCTTAAAGGCCAATCTCTCTTACCTTAATAATTTAAAATTCCAAACAGTGAGTAAAACAATAATTCCCGAATCAAATAATAAAAGAAAAATAGGGGCTGCACTGATGCCTCTGCTCAATTATAATGAGATTTCGCCTAATTATCAAGATGGGGTTTTGGTTGGTGATATTGAAACAGATCCGTTATCCAGAGTAGGATTTGCAATTCAATTATATTATTCTGCATTGGCTCATTCTCGATTAACCGTGGATTTCGGATTAACATATGAATTCCGTAATACTGAAATAAGTTACAACTCTACAAGCATTTCTGATGAGGGATATAAGCTAAACAAATCAAAATATAAATCCCCCCATCACCAATTGGGTATCTCAGTCAATATGAGATATCTAATTAGAAGTTACCCAAAAAGGCTCTTTTTCGTTTCAGGACTGAACTATCTTCTAAACCCAAGAGATATTACAAGTTCTGTTCAATTAAAAATTGCGAGTCTTTTAAACGTTAAATCGACTACAAAATATAGGATATCCATGGGGCCAATGATGATCTATACTCTTTCTCCCTCAGAAAACGAGTTACTAATACAAACTAAACCTTATAGCTTTGGTATAAAAATGGTTATTGACAAGAAGTAAATACCATAAAACTGAATGATCATAATTATCACCGTATATTCTTCTCTACAGTGCACAACACAAGATTTTTCTATAATACTAATTACCAAATTTCGTTTTCGATTCCAATCATTAAAAGCCTAATAATGACTTCTAGCTCACTTAAGTTTTGATTGGTATTTTGTATTTGTAGATAATTTTTGTCATCATTCAACTCATCTAATCTTCTTTGAAGGGTGATCTGATTCTTTTCACAGCATATAACTTTCATGTTGTATTAATCTTTCTTTTCCAGCCTGTTCCTTCTGTTCTTTAAATTTATTTCTTGAAGGATCCTCTCCTCCAATACTTCAAATGGACAGCAACATTAGACTTATTATAAAATGAGACTGTAATCGACCTTGATTAGCCACAAAGTG
>CBDVAV010000038.1:0-13999 GCA_965372055.1 uncultured bacterium
TAGCTTCAGGGTTTTTATTACGCCATCCAGAGTTTGTAGTAGACTGAACCTTGTTTTTTCAATTTTAATTTTTCCCTCTTCAATCTTGTTCAAATCCAGAATGTCATTAATCAGTACCAACAAGTTCTCCCCGGCAAATTTTAAAGTGGTTAAATTTCCCATTTGATCAGGTCTGGGATTTTCATTGAGCATGATATGGCTCATGCCAATAATAGCATTGAGTGGAGTTCTCATTTCATGGCTCATCATCGATAAAAAATCGGCCTTTGCCTTTGAACCCTTTTCACACTGTTTTTTGGACTCCATTAATTGGATTACCATTTCCTCTTTCTTTCTGTTGCTATATTCTAAGTCTTCATTAAGATATAAGAGGGCCGTTAAAATTTCCTTGTAAGCTTCATTTTCCTCCTTTTCAATAGTCTCAATAGTAATCTTACTTTCCCCTCCCAGGATTTGCTCTAATTCTTCTAATATCAGGCCAATTATGTTGTCTCTCATGGCAGTAAAAATTATTAGTTACATTATCAATTAGCTTTCTCTAATTGATTCTATTTTATTTAAAGCCTCATCCATTTTTGTATGATATGAAATGGAATTGAAATAGCTTTTCATAACTAATTTGGCCGTAATCTTCATAAACTGATTGGGTACAATAACACAACCGTGCAACAATTTATCCCTATATTGATTGAAATTATTTTTTAAAATGAACCTACCTTCAGCATCTGGTGGTTTTTTAACCTTTCTTAAATCAAAAACAATATAAAATGACTGGTCGGGCAAATCCAAAATATGTTTAAATCCCTTAAGCAATATCTCAATACTAGATCCCGTTGGATTTGGGCATTCCTCCCAAATGATAATATCATCGTCATACAAATACGCTTTACCGTTTGGTGAAATTACATGATCTTTTTTCATGGTATATCTATATTATTCAAATCATAATGTCACTTTCTTATTTCAGATATTTTATTTAGGGCATCTTCCATACGAGAATGAATTGATGAAGATCTTACTCTGTTTCTCATAACTATTTTTGCTGTCAACCTAACAAAAATATTTGGGGTAGTTACAATACAGCAATGTACAATCTGAGATTTATAATATTCAAATGTCTGTTTCAATATTTCCCTATGTTCTGCATCTGATTTTTTCATACTGGCTTCCCTCAAATCAATTATTAAATGAAATAATTGATTTGGGTTTAATATTTCATTAAACCTATCTAAGAAAAGCCGCTGAGCAAAAACAGTAGGTACAGGCATTTCTTTAAACAATATTACGTCTTCATCACAGTAGTCTATACGTTGTTTTATTGCCTCTATTTCTTGTTCAGAGGTGTTCTCCGCAGTATATTTCTTTTTTTCTAATTCCATCAAATAGCCATTGAATTCTCAAAAATCCTAATAACGAGCATACTCGTTTGCAGTAAGTTTCAAAGGTAAATGATGATGGAATTTATCACATGTAGTATTATCTCAATTATCGGCAACTATGTAACATTTCGATGTTCGCTACTATTGGATATTTTACCAGGGTGCTGCATCAAAACCAGGATGAATTTAACGAGGATTTGCCTTCACCTTAAATTCAAAGACATCATCCCTGGCATAATGCCCGGCAACATCGAAGTCGAATTTGCTTTCTGCTACTTTATCAAGCTCAATGTTTGCATATAGAATTTCTGCTTGATCGTAAATCGGCCCCTCGATTACATTACCCATTGGATCAACAATAACACTGCCTCCCCTGCATAGGATATCCGGTTTACCTTCCAGCTCTTCGACTCCCACAAGATCGGCAGGATACATGTCCTTGGTTACAAACTGGTTACATCCAAGCACATAGCAGCGTCCTTCACACGCGATGTGCCTCATGGTGGCTTGCCAGGAATCCCTCTGGTCAGCAGTTGGGGCAAGGTAAATCTGGACACCTTGGCGATATAAAGCCATCCTGGCCAAAGGCATGTAGTTTTCCCAGCAAATCAAGCCCCCGATGCGCCCAAATGCTGTTTTGTGTACTTGCAGGTCACTGCCATCCCCTTCGCCCCAGATTATCCTTTCTGTAGCAGTTGGTTTAAGCTTTCTATGCTTGCCTATCAATTTTCCGTCAGGAGAAAAATAAAGCAGCGTGCAATATAGTGTTCCCTGGGTATCCTGGTCTTTTTCAATCACTCCAATAACTAAATACACTTGGTGTTTTTTAGCTATGGCTCCTAATACTTCCTGATCTTTTCCCGGAATTTCCACAGAATTATCCCAATAGCGAAGCCAAGTTCTTCTGCCCTCCGAAGTCCTGCTGCCAACCACAGTCCCAAAAGACAACCCACGAGGATATGCCGGGATAAAAGCTTCGGGAAACAGCACAAGGTTAGCTCCATTTTTTACTGCTTCCGAAATCAGCATATCTGTTTTCTTAATAGTGGCAGCTTTATCAAATAAAACAGAGGCTGATTGAACGACTGCAACTTTTAAATTTTTCTCCATTGCTTAATCATATCCTTAAAAATAGAAAGTTCTTGATCAATCAGGTAACCTAATTAAAAAAATACAGTATATTTATTTGTTCAACATTTATACAACAAATAGCCAAAATTGTGAAAGGAACATCTATTGGGGAATTTGAAGAACTGGTATTACTTACCGCAGGGATATTGCACGAAAAGGCATATGGATTTTCAATTACCGAGGAGATCGAGAAACAGACTGGTCGAACCATCAATATGAGGGCTGTGCATACTGCACTGTACCGCTTGGAGGAGAAAGGATATGTAAGGTCTCAAATGGGAGGTGCTACCAATCAACGCGGAGGCCGGAGAAAAAGGCTGTTTACGCTTACAGCCAGGGGAAGAACTGCCATTTTTGAGGCGAAAGAGACAAGGAATAAGATGTGGAGCTTAATGCCACAAGTAATAATTGATGGAAAATTATGAGTGGATTTAAAACAAGAAATCAGGTCTCACCTCCAAAATGGATGGAAAAAATATTCAATTGGTATTGTGATACTGATGTGGCAGAAGAAATACAAGGCGACCTTTACGAAAGATTCCAGTCACATGCCAAAAAAAGTGGGCTAAAAGCTGCACGAAGGAAATACTTTCTCAACATGTTAAAATTTATAAGCATGCATACACTGAGAAGAAGAAGCAATAAAAAATATAATAACCCAATGATAATGTATTCAAACTATGTTAAGGTAACATTAAGAAACCTTTCCAAAAATTTATCCTACACTGTAATAAATATCGCAGGACTGAGCATCGGATTACTATGCTTTATCCTGATTTTCACTTATGTCAAGCATGAACTTAGTTTTGACAAATTTCATGAAAATCAGTCAAGAATATACCGTATACCAATGACATGGCTTTTTGGGGAAACGGAATTCCCTACTCCTGCAGCCACTACCATTGCCGGGCCATTGGTTACCACAGAGATACCCGGAGCTGAAAAGTTTGTCAGGTTTACTTCCCCCAGGAACACTTTGGTAAAAACAGGGGCCTCAATTTTCGAAGAAAAAGGATTTTTATATGCTGACTCTACTTTGTTCGATATTTTTAGTTTTGAAATGCTGGAAGGAAATCCTGCTACAGCTTTAATTGATCCCAATTCCGTGGTGCTTAGTCGGCAAATGGCAATTAAATATTTTGGCTCTGATTGGCAAAGATCAGTGGTAACCGGCCAATCCCTTGATATAAACAATGGCAAAAATTTTAGGATATCGGGCGTGATGGAAGATTTGCCTGATAATTCCCATATTCAATTTGACTTTGTAGCTTCATTCTCCAGTTTACCAGAATCAAATAAAGAGCCCGGCTGGGACAATAGCGGCTATTATACTTATGTAATGTTTTCATCAGCTGTTTCTTTAGATGAGCTTAAGGAACAACTATCTATAACAGTAGAAAAGAAATTCGGCAAGGATTTTCCTGTAGCGCTAGATGCGGAGGCATTGCAGGATATTTACCTGTATTCCAAGTACGGGAGCGGTTGGGGAAATGAGGCAGACATCGACTATGTATACATCTTCTCTGCCATTGCTTCGCTAATTCTGATTATTGCTTGTATTAACTATATGAACCTAATCACCGCCAAATCTATTGAGAGGGCAAAGGAAGTTGGATTAAGAAAGGTGCTGGGGGCAAATCGTGGACAGTTGTTTGCACAATTCATGAGTGAGACTTTTATCATTACTATGATTGCATTAATAATTGGATATGCCGGGGCTCAATTATTGATTCCATTCTTCAATAATCTTTCAGGCAAAGTCCTGGATGCACATTATCTCCTGGAAGGGAAAACACTATTGATGGTTTTGGGACTCGGGCTAATGGTGAGCCTGATGGCAGGCATCTATCCTGCTATTATCTTGTCCGGCTATATTCCAATAAAAGTATTAAAAGGGAAATTCATGAATTCCGGTTCCGGGACCATCTTAAGAAAAACATTGATCGTATTTCAGTTTGCTGTTTCGATGTTATTAATATGCGGAACATTAGTTATCTACCAACAGCTAAATTATATACAGGACAAAAGGTTAGGTTACGAAAAAGATAATGTAATAATTATCAGGCTCGATAATGATGCTAAAAAAAACCTGGATGTTATAAAAAATGAAATCGCTTCACTTAGGGATGTGAAAGGTGTTACTGCTGTCAATGAACCAATCAATAAAATTAATTTTGGAACTACTTTTAATGTGGTCGGAAAGGACGAGCTAAATGACAGACAAATAATTATTGCCAACAAAGTAGATGAGAATTTTTTGCCAATGTTTGAATTTGAATTGCTCGCCGGTAGAAACATTGATAAAATAAGTGAAACTGATAATTCTTACTATTATGTACTCAATCAATCAGCGTCACAATTCTTTGGCTGGAAGCCCCAGGAAGCAATCGGCAATAAATTGAGAATTTGGGGAAGTGATACCGGGACGGTAATAGGTGTGATCAAAGATTTCCATTTTTCTTCTTTGCGCGAAAAGATCGAACCGTTGGTGTTGTTCAGTGACAACGGATCTTTTTTTTATGACAGGTTAATGATCAAGATTTCCAACGAGAATATCACAAATACCATGACAGATATTGAGAAAAAGTGGAAGACACTTGTCCCTCACAGGCCATTTGAATACGAGTTTCTGGATGAAAGCTTTGATGCTTTATATAGATCAGAAAGAAGGTTTGGGGAATTGTTTATGGTATTTGCTGCACTGGCAATAATCATAGCCTGTATGGGCCTGTTTGGGTTGTCCTCTTTCACAGCAATTCAAAAGTCCAAGGAAATTGGGATCAGGAAAGTGATGGGAGCATCAATTGCTAGTCTTCTTGGCATGTTGATCAAGAATTTTTCAATATTGGTGATAATATCAGCCGTAATAGCAATACCGGCGGCATATTTCCTGATGGGAAAGTGGCTTGAGGGATTTGCCTACAAAGTTTCTGTTGGTTTTGAAGTTCTTTTAACATCCGGGATTTTGGCGCTGATAATTGCCATACTCACCATCAGTTATCAATCAATGAAAGCTGCTTTGGCCAATCCAGCTCAAACGTTGAGGAATAACGAATAATTTCATTCAAGCCAATTCTCATCCCTTGAATCGTATAAAAATTCAGGTCAGCTTCTACTTTAAATTTATCCTGAATTTCAATCGCGCGTTAAACAGCTTCAATAATACTATTTAAAGAGGTCAATAGTCATCACCTACTCTCCCAAGATTATAACATTCTGTATTGATAGAAAAAAATATCGACTATAAAGTGAATAAACTATAGCCCTTAAAATAGAATTTGCCCATCTGATTTGCGATATATGCAACTAAAACTAATCCAAGTGCAATATTCAATTATTTATATTAAAAGATATATATACCTTTATATCTAATATAGATAAAATTTAATTTATTTCCATCTACTAATATTAGTATTGGTTAATAAATTATGTGTGAAAAATGATTTTAACTCTTTCAACTAAATAGAATGGTAGATACCTTAAACATATCTCATTCCCTCAAATCGGGCAAGGTAAGGCCTAAAATCAATCATTTCAGAACCTACCCGGAACGTCCGTTTTTAAAGGAAGAACGTTCTCATACCACAGTTTTAATAGGGGGGTTATCCCCGACCCATGATTACCTTGTTGAAGGCACTATCCAGGGGTTGGGTGTAAATGCAAAGATGCTCCCCCCCACGAACCTTGAGGCGTTTCATCTCGGAAGGGAATATGGAAATAATGGGTACTGCAACCCTGCATACTTTACAGTTGGAAATCTTATCAGATATCTGAGGAAACTGGAAAAGGATGGAATGAGTAAGTCAGATATCGTTGAATCACATGTATTCTTTACTATTGGTTGCAACGCCCCTTGTAGGTTTGGCATGCTTGAAACAGAATATCGAATGGCACTTAAGGACTGTGGATTTGAGAAATTTCGGGTTTTATCCTTTGAAAATGAAGGTGGGCTTAATCAGAACACTAAGGGGGATGGATTGGAGGTTAATCCTGAATTCTTTCTCGCGATGGTAAATGCGTTGAATCTTGCAGACGTGGTAAATGAACTGGTTTATTCTACCAGGCCTTATGAGGTTAAAGCAGGGCAAACCGAAGATGTACGGTCCAGGGCATTGGAATTACTTCACGATAAACTCCGAAATAAAAAGCCAGTATCGCTTCACGGAAGAAGTAAAAAGCTCTTCCAAAATCTAAAACTCAGCAAACAAGTTCTTTTTTTACGTCGATTCATTGAGCAAATAACCAGTGGTTATTATACGGATGCCCTAAAGGAGGTTAGGGAAATGTTTGATGAAATTGAATTGGATAAATTCAGATCCAGAACCAAAGTCAAAATAACAGGAGAGTTTTGGGCGATGACCACCGTGGGAGCTGGTAATTTCAACATGTTCAAATTTCTGGAAAAAGAGGGAGCGGAACTTATGATTGAACCTGTTGCTTCGCTGATACAGTTTCTATTTAGCAAAGGATTACTGAGGCATAAGAACAAAAGGGAAATTCTGCTAAAGGAGAATGCCGATAAGTGGTGGAGATTTAGAAGAAGGTACAATAACTATTTAAAATACCAGAAAAAGCGGCAAATCCTCAGGCTTGGAAATTACTTGCTTAGAAGAGAATATGGTCGACTCCTAAAAGCCTTGGGTGGAGATAATCACATGCTCATAGAACAGGCCATTCTACAGGAAATCGGGAATCCATTCTACAATATCAATATAGAGGGGGGAGAAGGCTACATGGAAATTGCCAAGAATATTTACTATCATAAAAAAAACAAAGCGCACATGGTACTAAGCCTGAAACCATTTGGTTGTATGCCAAGTACACAATCAGATGGAGCCCAGGCTGCAGTTATCGAAAAACATAAAGGTATTATTTACCTTCCCCTGGAAACAGCGGGAGATGGAGAGACCAATGCACAAAGCCGTGTACTAATGGCATTAGATGATGCAAGATCTAAAGCAAAACAGGAACTCATCGAAGCCAGGAATAATGTAAGTTCATCAAAGGAAGAATTATATCAGTATGTCGATCAGCACCCCATTTTAAAAAGCCCGCTTTATGTGACACCAAAGAACAATGAAACGGTAAGCAGGGCAGCTAATTTTATATATCATGTCGACGACCTCATCCGAAAGGAAATGGCCCTCAAATTATTTTAATAAAGTCAAATAATTATGAGTACAGCAAAGCTATTTATTGGCATTGACATTGGTTCTACATCTGTAAAAGCAGTTGTAATAGATCATAAAACGGGTAAAATTATTTGGCAGGACTATCAACGTCATGAAAGTAAGCAACCTGAAAAAGTTCTTTATTTCCTGAAAAAGATTGAGTACGAATTTCCCATCATTGAAAGAGATGAAATGCGTTTGTTTCTAACCGGAAGTGGTGCAATGAGCATTTCAGAATTAATTGGGGCCAAATTCATCCAGGAAGTAACAGCAGTTTGCCTTGCTGCTGAAAAACTTTATCCTGAAGTGGGCTCGATAATAGATTTAGGAGGACAGGATTCAAAGATTATCATTTTTAAGGATAACCCTGGGACAGGTAAAAAGAATAAAATACCCAGTATGAATGATAAATGTGCGGGAGGCACTGGAGCGGTTATTGATAAAATCAATGCTAAGTTGAGCATTCCACCAGAAGAATTGGCTAAGCAACAATATGACGATGTAAAAATTCACCCGGTTGCTGGCAAATGTGGTGTTTTTGCTGAAACTGATATTAACAGTTTACAGAAACAGGGCGTGCAAACCCCAGAACTAATGGCTAGCCTATTCGAGGCAATCGTCATCCAGAATTTAACTGTATTGACAAGAGGTCATACACTAAGACCCCATGTATTATTGATTGGAGGCCCCAATACGTACATACAGGGAATTCAACAGGCTTGGAAGCATCATATAACGAAGATTTGGGAAGAAAGAGAGTATCCAATACCAAAGGATATCAATCCCAAAGACCTAATCTATACTCCGGACAATGGGCTGTATTTTGCTGCACTAGGTGCAATCGAGCATGGTCTTGAAGAAGAGGAAGATATAGGGATGTACTCAGGATGGGAAAATCTTGATTACTATATTAATGAAGGAAGATTGAAGGCTAAGGCTGGATCAGATAAGAGCCTTATTGATACTGAAGAAGAGCTTCAAAAATTCAAGCAAAAATATGAACCTAAAAAGTTCATTCCTGCAAGGTTCACGGCAGGTGAAAATATAGATGCATTTATTGGACTGGATGTAGGATCTACTTCCACCAAGGCAGTGCTGCTAAGTTCGCAGAAGAAAGTTCTCATAAAAGCTTACCAACTTTCAAAAGGGAATCCAATAGAGGATACTAAAAATGTTATAAATAAGCTTCATAAGCAGGTGTTGGAGCAAAAGGCTCGACTGAATGTTCTGGGTTTAGTAACAACTGGATATGCCAAAGATGTTCTTAAAGATATTTTGTGTGCTGATACTGCTATCGTAGAGACTGTGGCCCATACTAAATCTGCATTACACTTTTATAAGAAGGTCGATGTCATTTGTGATATAGGTGGCCAGGATATCAAGATTATGATGCTCAAAGATGGACAGGTTAAAGATTTTGAATTAAACACTCAATGTTCAGCTGGTAACGGATATTTCTTGCAAAGTACAGTCGAGAGTTTTGGAATTCCTGTTGAACAATACGCTGACATGGCTTTTAAAGCTCAGATAAGCCCAACTTTTGGCTACGGTTGTGCGGTATTTTTACAATCAGACATCGTGAATTTTCAGAGACTTGGGTGGAAAAGGGAAGAAATCTTAGCTGGATTGGCAAAAGTACTGCCCAAAAACATCTGGTTATACGTGGCTCAAATACCCAATTTCGCAAAGCTGGGAACTCATTTTATTCTCCAGGGGGGCACGCAGAATAATCTTGCTGCCGTCAAAGCTCAAATTGACTTTATAGAATCCCGTTTCCAGGGAAAAGAAGAATCACCTACAATAATTGTTCATGAGCATTGTGGTGAAAGTGGAGCAATAGGCGCTGGATTGGAGGCGATTAGGTTGTATGAAAACGGAAAGAAAAAGACCAGTTTTATCGGACTTGAAGCAACACAGAACATAACGTACACCACTACATGTAACGAGGCCACCAGATGTGATTTTTGCAAAAATCATTGTTTAAGGACCTTTATTGACCTAGAATCAGATATTGAGAAAGATAAGTCAGTTGCAATAGACAAAATCCGATCAAATGGAAACGGACAACTATTTGATAAAAGTATTCTTTCACAAAATGGCAATTCAAATCCCAAAAAAACCCGCAGGATAATAGTGGGCAATTTCTGTGAAAAGGGATCTGTAGAGGACGTGGTGACAATGAGAAATATCAAAAAAAGGATCGATACAACTTTAAGATCAACCCCAAACCTTGTCAATGTTGCTCTAAAAGACCTGTTCAAAAGTTTTTCTCCTGAAGTAGCTGTTTCCAAGACGGCTAATGGAATTTTTAGAAAGACAGTTGTCAGGAAAGTAAGCAGGGGTGATTACCGTGTCGGGATTCCAAGGATATTACTTATGTATTCCCTGTCCCCTCTTTTTATTGGTTATTTTGAGAGTTTGGGTATTCCCAGGAAAAACCTGGTATTTTCTGATTTTACCAGTGAACAACTCTATAAAGAAGGAGGGAAGCGTGGAGCGATTGATCCCTGTTACCCCAGCAAAGTTACACTGGCGCATGTGCATAATTTATTATATACCAAGCACTCTAAAAATCCATTGGATTTTATCTTTTTCCCGATGATTGGGGATTTATCTTCCGGACTTACCAGAATGTTAGGCTCTTGGGTTTGTCCTTCAGTGGTACCTTCTGCTGAATCTGTAAAAGCTGCATTCACCAAGGAAAAGGATATTTTCAAATCTCTAAATATCAAATATGTTAATCCATTTCTCAACCTGGCTGATAACCGCCTATTTGAATTACAAATGTTTGACACCTTTAAAGACCTGCTAGGCATAACACGGGAAGAGAATATGATGGCAGTTGAAGAGGGATTTAAGGCACTGGATAGGTATAGATCAGACATGAGGTCAAAAGCGAAGGAAATATTGACTGATCTGAAGCATAAGAACAAAATCGGTATTGTATTATTAGGGAGACCGTATCATAAAGACCCGGGGATTAATCACGAAATATTCAATGAATTTCAAAAATTGGGATATCCGATTCTTGCGCAGGATATATTACCAATGGACGATGAATCCATGGAAGAAATCTTTGGGGAGGAAATCAGGGAAGGAATTATCACTGATCCATTTGATATTTCAGATGTCTGGAAACGCACGCTTAGTACAAACGTAAATATCAAACTTTGGGCTTCCAAATTTGTGGCAAGACATCCTAACCTGGTGGCAATCGAGATTTCCAACTTTAAATGTGGACATGATGCTCCCACTTATACGGCAATAGAAGAGATTATTGAGAGTTCTGGCACTCCTTATTATAGTTTTAAGGATTTAGATGAAAATAAACCAAAAGGCTCACTGAAATTGAGAATTGAAACAATAGATTATTTCTTAAAACAGTATACGGAAAAGATATTTGATGAAATACCGGTCGATGAATTTCACTAATTACTTAGTGTACCCATTGAATTAATAGATTATTTCGAACATATGATCCTAAGATGAAAACATACTACTTTTTATCTATGTATTTGATTTTGATGCTATTACTATTGCCCTTCGTTCTTGATGCACAATCCAATTGCAAATTCAGAAAGACAGCTAATCAGATCTCAGTCTACACCTGTGAAAGAAATGATTCAAATTTAAACTCGGTTAAAGCCACTTTCCAATTAGATACCACTCCTTCCCAATATGCATCCATTATGCTTGATATAGATAAATACAAAGAATGGAACTTAGAATTATCAAACACAAAGATTATTAAGTTGTTAAAAAATCGAGAACTTATTTATTACTTCGAAGTGGATGCGCCCTGGCCTATCAAGGATCGTTTTTGTGTTCTGCGTCTGAAAGTCGAGCAGGACCCAACATCAAAGGTAATGTTCATAACCCAGGATATTGTTCCGGAAATGATGTCTGATAAAAATGGATTGGTTGCAATAAAAGAGTTCCATTCAATACTTACAATAATTCCGATTTCTAAAAATAGATATGAAGCCGAATTTTTCCTGAAGATTGATCCGGGGGGAGTTATTCCAGACTGGCTGACAAATATGGTCACAACCAGGATGCCGATTAAGACCTACTCGAATATTTTTAAACGAGCTAGAGAGCTTGATCAATTAAAAAATGAGGGATCAAATAATACATTATAAAGACGGAGATAAAAAAATGATTGAATGGATAGCACATAGTTTAAATAGATTTTGGTGGTTAATAATTAATTATCGCTTCAAAGGACATCTATTCTTTATAGGAAGAAATATTATCAAGCTTGGATTTCTTTACGTGCTAGTAATAGTAGGGCTAATTTTCATAGGAAAATTTATAATAGACCTAAAGTTGGTCTATGGGCAGTTGACCAATATCTTGACCGATCCCCAAGTTTTAATCATATTTACAATTTCTGAAGCTACATTAGGTTTGCTTCCACCAGATCTGTTTATTATGTGGACAGCTAAATTCAGTAATCCATTTTCAATGCTTTTCTATTTGGGTGTATTATCATACGGTGCTGGGATTATTGCATATTATATAGGTATTTGGATTTCGAGGATAAATTGGATTAAGAAATTCCTTGCAAAAAGGTTGGCTAGGTATATTTTAATAACGAAAAAGTGGGGAGGGGCTTTTATTGCCATTGCAGCTCTATTTCCGTTTACACCTTTTCCCTTAGTAATAATTGGTGTAAGTGTACTGAAATACCCTATTAATAAGCTTATGCTTTATGGCCTTTTTAGGGTAATTAGATTTTTATTTCAAGGTGTGATAATGCTAAATGTTCTTGATTTATAATAGTGGCAAGGATATGCATTGTATCTGGCGTTGTTGGGCGAATCTACAGAACCGAAGGACAATCCACGGGGATATGCAGGGATATAAGCCTTTGGAAATAGTATAAGGTTTGTGCCTTTTTTAATTTCTTTATTAATCACGGCATCAATTTTCTCGATTGAAGCTAGTTTATCAAACAGTGTAGGGGCTGATTGTACAACCGCAACATTAATTATTTTTCCCCATTGAATTAAATCCTATTCTTAAAAATAGAAAGTTCTTGATCAATCATGCAAACTAAATGAAAAATACAGCATATATATTTGTTCAACATTTATATAATAAATAATTAAAGATAAGCCGCTTTGCCAACCCGGCTCAAACCTTGAGAAACAACGAATAAATTTATTCGTGGTAATTTGAATATTCATTGACTAAAAATATTTTGCCACTGAAAATTGAAGGAAACTATCCTATGTCTGATCTCGATATTATGAAGAAACAGTACTAATAGGAATCCCGTATCCAAAAGCCGAAAAGGCCAATCCAATTACCTGACTAAATTTAGCTCTATTCTTTGATCGGGAATTTCGACCACCAGTTTTACTAAATCTGGCGATATTTCAATGATATACCAGGTAGTATTTAACAAATCAATTGGATTATCAGCCTCAATATGCAGGATTAGTTTATGGCAATTATCAGCCAACTCCCAGGTTCCAACAAGGGTAATCTGGTTATCACCTACGCCGCTTATATTAAAGCTGCCATCCGTATTAAACGATATCATTAAAGACTCTAGAGCCGGGGTTTCATCATTGGCGCCGATCCTAAATAAACCCACCTTCCAACTTCCTTCAGTCAGGATATTAATTACATCCTGGCAGAAATGTGGGGCAGGTTCCCTGGTCAACAGCAATTCCTTTCTGTGGTCTGCAGATTCATGAACTAGTTTTATCATTTCAAAATTGGATTCAATGAGATACCAATGACCAGCTAGTTTTTCCAGTAGTACTTCCCCTCCAATATCCACTTCAACTTTTTTGCATTGATCGGTAAATCCCCACGCTCCCACGTTGGAAACACCATCGGGTCCAACTACTGTAATATCATCAGTAGCTGAATTAAATGCCACTAAATATCCTTTGTATTCTTCTGTAATATCATTCTGGCCATCGAGGAATTTTCCAATATGCCACTCACCTTCATCAAAAACAGCTGCTGTTTCACTGCAATCTGCAGGCAATGGCTCTCGGGCAAATTTTAGGAACTTGTTATTCCCATCTTCTTCGTGCACAAGTTTTATGAAATCATGGTTCAATTCCCCGAGGAACCAGGTATCATTCAGCTCGTTCAAAGGCCCAGTTCCATCAGAATTGATTTCCATTTTATGGCACTGGTCAAAAAGTTCATAAACACCTAAAACTTCATGATCGGCATTCCACGTAACAAGTTGCCCTTCGGGCAGGAATTGGAAACGATAGCCGCTAAAAGCTTCGGTTTCATCCATGTCGTTCTTAAAGAACTTACTGACGATCCATTCCCCTTCTGTAATTA
>CBDVAV010000039.1:0-13718 GCA_965372055.1 uncultured bacterium
ATCCATGCCGGAGGCCTTTATGACGGTTTGAAGAATGAAATTATACCCGATGTTGATGTGGTTATCGAGGGTCATCGCATCCTCGAAATAGGGGCGCATGATGATACCAGGGAAGCCGACAAAAAGATCGATGCTTCCGATGCTTTTCTGATGCCTGGTTTGATCGATCTACATTCCCACTTTGGAAGTTCAAACGGCGAAAGCTTGGGCAAGACCTGGCTTTCATGGGGTGTAACTACAATCAGGACCCCAGCCTCCGATCCTTACGATGCTTTGAATATGATCGAAGCCACGGAGTCCGGTAAGATAATCGGTCCAAGGATTTACTTCACAGGCAGTCCGATTGATGGCAGCAGGATTTTCTATGGGGGCACTTATGCCCAGCAATCTGCAGATCAGATCGAGCATGAATTAACGAGGGCCAAAGCCCTGGGATATGATATGATTAAAACTTATGTCAGGTTGCCTGACCCACTGCAAAAACTCGTTGTTGAAAGGGCACATGAGATGGGATTGCCAGTTTCCTCCCATGAATTATATCCGGCTGTAGCCTTTGGAACAGATGGAGTAGAACACGTAAGAGGCACTAGCAGAAGAGGGTTCTCTTCCAAATTATCGGAGACTTTACTCTCCTACAATGATGTTACGGATATGATTGCCAAATCCGGGATGACTTTTACCCCTACCACGGCAATTTATGGTGGTTTCAATTATATTTTGGCCAGGGATACCACGGTATTGGAAGATGAAAGATTGGCTACTTTTGTCAGCCCCTTTAGATTAAATGGATCAAGGGCAGCAATAAAGCGAGTTCTGGCAGACCAGGAAAATTACGGGAAAATGTACAGTAACCTGATCCAAATGGTAACTGATGTTCATGAAAAGGGAGGTATGATAGTAGCTGGAACAGATTCACCAATCATCCCCTATGGTTTTGGCTTACATATAGAATTGGAAAGTTACCAAGATGCTGGCCTGTCTCCTTTTGAAGTCTTGCAAACAGCTACAGTGAATAATGCAGAAGCATTGGCTGCCTTCGATGACCTTGGTAGTATTGAGCCAGGTAAGCTGGCAGATATGGTTATCCTTGAAGCTAATCCCTTAGAGGATATCAGAAATGCCCGGAAAATCAGGACTGTAATCAAGAACGGCCGTATCTATGAGCTAAGTGATTTACTTGGCGGGTCGGATGATTAATATTGTTGATTTTAATATTATGTCCATTATGGACATATAATACTCCCCCTTGCAGTCGGATATAATAAGGTGGATAAATGTATTAATAAACTGCCTTAAACAATATTATGTCCATAATGGACATAATTTATGTATCTTTGCTGAAAGGAATTATTTATCATGAATGTATATTTAGGGGATTATTTTGAAAATTATATTAAGGATCAAATTGATTCCGGTCGGTATAAAAATGCAAGTGAAGTAATTCGGGAAGGATTGCGAAACCTTGAGGAACGTGATGATATTTTGAAAGCAAAAATCACGGATGAAGCCACAAGCCGTGTTTCAAAGTGGGATGGAAATCTATTTGTAAAAAAAGCCCACAGACATCAGAATAAAAATGAAGGGAAGAAAAGATGAAAAAGGACTATTATTCAACCAACACTTCTTTACTTTCACATCAATAATATATCTTTACCATACACTGGAATTAACTCAATTGATAGAACAACGTGGAGGTAGTTATTTTGAAAAAGATTATAGTGGCTATTGTTTTTGCCACTTTACTAGCCAGCCCAATCCTGTTAAGGCCCGGTAAAAAGAGTCAATCAGGAAGAAACACAGCTATTGGACAACAATCCGCATTTTTGCAATATGGCTTTTACCTTGATGAAGTAAGCAAGCAAGCCGGGATCAACTTTAATCACCAATCACCTGTCCTCGATAAGAAAATCAAACATATCCTTCCCCAGATTGCCTCAGTGGGAGCTTCAGTTTCTATCTGCGATTTTGATAACGATGGGTGGAATGACATCTATTTTACCAACAGCCGTACCGGAACACAAAATGCACTTTATCACAATCAAAGGGATGGGAAATTTTTGGAGGTTGGGGTTGACATGGGCGTTGCGGATGTAAATAAAGTTGGATCAGGTGTTTCAATGGGCTCTGTTTGGGGCGATTATAATAATGATGGATACGAAGATCTTTTCTTATATAAATGGGGGAAACCTGAATTATTTAAGAATGATTCGGCCAAGGGGTTTACAAATGTAACTGATGAAACCGGACTGCCTGGATGGCTTAATGTCAATACTGCCATTTGGTTGGATTTTAACAATGATGCTTTGCTCGATTTATTTGTAGGTGGGTATTATCAAGAAAAAACAGACCTCTGGAACTTATCGACAACCAAATTTATGCCAGAAAGCTTTGAATATGCCAATAACGGAGGAAGGAATTATCTGCTGAAAAATCAAGGTGATGGAACTTTTAAAGATGTGACCATTGAATATGGGCTTATTTCAACAAAATGGACACTGGCCGCAGGAGCGACGGATATTAATGGTGACCTTTACCCTGAACTTGTAATTGCCAATGATTATAGTGTTGACGAGTTCTACCTGAATATAGAGGGAAAGAAATTCCTGGAAATCGGTAAGGATGTTGGAATGGGGTTCGCTCCTAAAAGCGGAATGAACATTACATTTGGCGATGTGGAAAATACGGGGGAATTGGGAATATATATATCCAACATTACAGAAATGGGTGTATTGTTACAGGGCAATAATCTTTGGACGCTTGAAATTGACGAAAGTGGGCTGTCATATAATAATGTTGCCAGATCGAAAGGGGTTGAATCGGGAGGATGGAGCTATGGGGCACAATTTGGTGATCTCAACAATGATGGTAACCTGGACATTTATGTAGCTAACGGCTTTATTTCCGGCCAGAAAGGCACATCATATTGGTATGATTATACCAAAATCAGCGGTGGGAACAATGCAATTATTTCAGATGCAATGAACTGGCCCCCTATGGATGGGAAAAGCCAATCGGGATATCAGCAAAATAAGATCTGGGTCAATAGTAGTGATGGCATATATAAAGACGTTTCAGTAGATGTAAGCATGGAAATGGCCCTGGACAGTCGATCAGTTGCATTTGCAGATTTATGGAATAGAGGGGTGCTTGATGTAGTTGTTGCCAATCAAAACAGTGTCCCCTTGGTTTACAAAAATCGTGTTGACTCCACTAATCACTGGATTGACTTTGATTTGAAAGGCACCATCAGTAACAGAAGTGCAATTGGAGCCAAATTGGAGCTGTATTGGGATGGCAAAAAGCAAATTCAGACAATCACCGGGGGAATTGGGTTTTCATCACAAAATCAACAAAGGATTCATTTTGGTATCGGTAAAAGCAGGCAAGTGAACCAGGTTAAGATTTATTGGCCTTCAGGTGTGGTACAGATATTAGAAAAACCAGCCATTGACAAGGTTCATGAAATAACAGAAGCACGGGAAATTATTTAAAACAAATCACATTCAAATGGCAGTATTTAAATTAATTCCCGGCGATACATGGAACAGTACATATTTCAAGTATGTGCCTCCCGTTTTTATTACCCTGATATTGCTTGTTGGCCATCTTAGTTTTGGCATGCTCGATAGCTATGTTAATATATTTGTAGCAATTGGGACCAGTATGTTGGTTGAATTGGTATTGTCCAGGTTGATATTGGGGAAATGGAAGAACCTAGCCAGTGCTTATATCACTGGAATTAGTGTAGGGATTTTGATCAGGTCTACCATGATCTGGCCATATGCAGTTGTAGCTGCAATTTCGATTATGACTAAGTATGTATTGAGATATAAAGGCCAGCACATTTGGAATCCTTCGAATTTCGGAATTTCGTGGATGCTGTTTACAGCATCCTTTAGCGTTGCAGGTTTGAGCATACAATGGGGCAATGAAATGCTTCCAATGACGGTGATTTGGATTTTGGGAATGATCATCGTGTACAGGGCAAAAAGGCTTCATATCACGTTGACATATGTATTGAGTTTTATTGCGTTTGCTTTTTTAAGGAGTCTAATAACCGGCGATAATTTTCTTACCGAGCTGGCACCCCTAACCGGGCCCATGTACCAGTTGTTTATATTCTTCATGATTACCGATCCTCCAACTAATGTAAGAGGTGTGAAGGGGCAAGTATTGGTAGCATTTCTAATTGCCCTGTTGGAATTCGTGTTGAGGTTGAACTTATTTATTTACGCACCGTTTTATGCCCTTTTCATAATCGGCCCAATAGCTAAAGTGATTGAACTGAGAAAGGTTTCAATAGGGTTAGTACCTGAAAAGCAAAAAACATAAAATGGGCCTTTTTCATCTCCAAACATGGAATTGTCCAAGTTATACCAATAGACAAAAGTGACTGGAAAATCAGTTTTCAATTCGAATCATGAAGGCCATTATGAAATCTACATCATGAACATTAATGGAGGCAACATAAAGCAAATAACCGGTAACTAGCTTAGTGACTATTCAGTGATTTGTACTAATATTTGATGTTGGAAAAAATTAAAATCAAGAATTAAAAACACTCACGATCACTACAATATCCTTCCCACATAAAACAGATATAATTAACCTGTTATATATCCCCCCTTTAATTGGGCAATTTTTCGTGGCTTTCCTTCGGAAATAATACTGAAATTCAAATAATAAGGCTAGAACAAGCATTGTTCATGGAAAAATTGCTGCCTGAATATCAGTATTGCGATTTTTGATATGTTGGAAATTTGGCAATAAAATTCACTAAAATGTTATTTAGAATGGATTCTAGAATTAGTTATCATATAGCACGGGAATCTTTTCAAATCAAATTTTTAAAATAATTTCAGATTGATAATATGAAAAATTCAAAGAAAAGCTCAAGGAGATCTTTCGTTAAGAAATTAGGCGGAACTGCTATTTTAACCGGTACATCAGCAAGCTGGTTATTGGGAAACGATAATTACAAACAACAGGTAATTGATCAAAAGCCTATTAAAGTCTCGGCAAATGATAAGGTGAGACTTGCATGTATCGGAGTTGGTATCATGGGATTTAACAATCTCCAGACCGCGGTCAAGGTTCCAGGTGTAGAACTGGCAGCAGTATGTGATCTTTATGATGGTAGATTACAACGGGCCAAAGAAGTCTATGGCAAGAACCTGATCACAACACGGGACTATAAGGAAATTTTAGACCGGAGTGATATTGATGCTGTAATTGTTGCCACCCCCGATCATTGGCATGATCACATTTCAATCGATGCCATGAACAAAGGCAAAGCTGTTTATTGTGAAAAACCCATGGTCCATCATATCGATGAAGGACATGCAGTGATTGAAGCTCAGAGAAAAACAAAGAAAGTGTTTCAGGTGGGGAGTCAACGGGTAAGTTCTATTATTTACAAAAAAGCCAAGGAATTATATGAATCGGGTGAAATTGGGCAGTTGATCTTAGCAGAAACCTGGACTGACAGACAGTCTGCCCTAGGTGCGTGGCAATATTCCATTCCCCCCGATGCATCAAAAGAAACCATTGACTGGAACAGATACTTGGGGGATGCGCCAAAAATACCTTACGATCCGGTTAGATTTTTTAGATGGAGGAATTACCAGGATTATGGAACAGGGGTAACAGGTGATCTTTTCGTTCATCTATTTTCCGGTTTACATTTAATCCTAAGCACTAATGGCCCCAATAGAATTTACACAACTGGTGGGTTGCGATATTGGAAAGATGGCAGGGATGTTCCCGATGTCATGATTGGAAGTTATGATTATCCTAAAACCGATACACATGCGGCATTTAACCTGCAAATGCGGGTCAATTTCATTGATGGTTCTGGTGGTAGTTCCATGATCAGGCTTGTTGGCTCAGAAGGGGTATTGACCATTGGTTATAATTCAGTGAAAGTTCAACGCAGCATATTGCCTCAAGCACCTGGTTTCGGGGGCTGGGACTCTTTTGGTACTTTTACGGAAGCTACACAGAAGGATTTTGAAAAGAAATACAAGGAAGAATATTCTGCAATTAACCCAGAAATGAATGAACCCGAAGAAGTGGAATATAAGGCTCTCCGAGGGTATAGCGATCACTATGACCACTGGGCTACTTTTATTGATGCTGTCCAATCAAATAAAACTGTTACCGAAGATGCAACATTTGGCTTGCGGGCCGCAGCGGCAGCATTAGCATCCAACGACAGTTATTTTGGAAATAAGATAATTAACTGGGATCCCGAGGGCATGAGGGTGACTTGATAATAATAGCCATATTAAATAAATTCCTTGTGTCCCTTGATTCGATTTCCTTCTAAAGGGCAGACTGCGCCTGCTTTTTGAAATCTGTTTGAAAAAATTATTGTTCTCTCAGAATATGCTTTGAATTGATCTCAATATATTCCCAGGTCTGGGTGGTTTTTTCAGCATTAGCCCATTGAACCTCTACCTTTACGATTTTAGTTGCTTTACCCAACCCTATTTCAAGTTGTAAACTATTCTCTCCAAAACTACCTCCAGTAGAAACAGTCCTGTAGATGTACCTGGTTTGACCATCCCTGTTTTCTAAAGTCAATTTTACCCGGCTTCCAATGGCATTTCGATTGGAAGCTGTTCCTTCCAGTTGTAGGGTCACCCAATTATTTTCGTTCCCAGGGTTTTCGAAAAGCATGTTATTGTAAACATCTCCCTGCAGCGCTCCGCCAATTACCGTATAGATATCCTGATCGCCGTCCTGATCAATATCACCGAATGAAATCCCATGACCTTTTTGAATTTGACCAAAACCTCCGGCAGTAGTAACATCCTGGAATTTTTTTCCTTCAGCATTTCGGAACATTCGATTGGGCACAACTGCCCTGAGATTAAATTCCCCGGTTCCAAAATAGGCATCCAGCCAGCCATCATTGTCGATGTCCCCATAATTACAACCCATGGTAAAAAGTAATTTGTCCAGCCCCAGTTCTTGGCTTACTTCGGTAAATGTCTCATCCCCGTTGTTTTTAAAAAGCCGTGGTTTTTCAGAACCATTTGGCAAGCCAAGATAATCTGCCGCAACATCATGTGTCACTAAATCTGGATTTTTACCATAATAACCTGAAATAAGGATATCTTCAAATCCATCGTTGTCAAAATCCCAAATCCAGCCAGAGAAACTATTGAGTGGCTCCTGGACACCTGCTTGACCACCGATTTCCTCAAAGCGCCAGTTATCAATTTCAGTTCCACCTCTATTAATATACAAGCGATTATTATCACCAAGAATGGAAAGGTACAAATCCGGTAAACGGTCATTATTAAAATCTCCCCAAAAGACGCCTTTAATGAATGTGATGATATCAAGTTGGAGTTTTTGAGCAATTTCTTTAAAAGTACCGTCCCCATTATTCAGATAAAACTCAGCCGGATGCCTTGAACGCGAGGTTGACTCGTTTCCGATGAACAGGTCAAGATGTCCATCCAGGTTGAAATCTGCCCAGGCTGCTGTCTGGGTAGGGTGCAAAGAAAATAAACCAGCCTCTTTGGTGACATCTGTAAAAGTTCCGTCCCCATTATTTTTCAAAAGGGAATTTGGCAATTCCCCAAATTGCTGAAGCCAGCCACCACGTGTGATAAATATATCTATATATCCATCGTTATTGTAATCACCATGGATGTTGTTGAGCCCAGCGGTGATCCCTGTTAAACCTGCTGATTCTGTCACCTCTTCGAAACTACCATCACTTTGCTGAAAGAAAAGCCTGCATTGATCTCCGAGCAAATAGGAAGTAATAAAAATATCGAGTCGTCCGTCGTTATTAAAATCCTCCATGCTACTGCCTCCCGCATGTCCTACGATGTCCAAACCTTTCATGTGGGCAATATCCGGGAAGGGGAAAATTGTATACTGTGATTCAAAAACCTTTTCAGGGATCAACCATTGCGGAGGAACTTCTTGTGGATAATTCCCCAATGTCATTTGTGCAATGTTATAAAGCCACATGGATTGAAGATCGGTCGAATCACTTTCAAGCAACTTTTCATAAACTGCAATAGCATTTTGCGATCCGGATTTATCGTGATGAATGCCACCTTCTTTTATTGGAATGATGCAGGATTGTGCATTATGATGATCCAGGCAATTAGTTTGCTCCCCTTGTCTGAGATATGCAAGCGCAAGGATCTCAAAATAAGGCCACGAGATGTCAGTGATCTTTCCATCCTGGAAAGAAGCTGCTATAACTTTTTCTGCCTCTTGTACACAAAGGTCATTCTCCCCTGCAAAAAGTAACTCGTTGAGGTGTGCCAATCTTTGCTCAAATGGAACACTGTAAGGAAGTGAGCCGATAGTCATCCCAAGATTTTGAGCCCTCAAGTGGTTTGAGTAAGGGTACTGCAAAGATGAAAAGGCCCGTTGCTCCAATTCTCTTAACAGATCTGTCATTTCCCTGTTGGAAACAGATTGCTTCTTTTGACAACTGATTAAGAGTAGGACCAAAAATATTATCCACCGTTGCATGCTCAAAATTAAAATAAATTAGATTCAGGATTCTTTGAATAAATCAATATTCAATAATCATTGACCATATTGCAACTCCAGCATTTTATTAAGTGCCATAATCTTGACTCACTATTTAATCTATGGTTTTATTTTCAAGTAAAATCACATGGGGTTTATCAGCCCAAGTGTTCTGGATATCTTTTGGAACAGGTGTGACACCATAAATGAATGACCCAAGGATTAAATCTGTATCATTATCTTTATCAAAATCCCCTTTTTCCATAACCAACCAGCGTCCTTCAATTGCTTCCGGGAAAGTGGAAGCCTTAAAAGAATACAATCCATTATTCTCCAGATAAATAAATCCTTCCAGCGGAGCACCTTCATAATCGGGAAAAAAAGAAATAGCTGCAATATCATAATCACCATCCATATCAAAATCATGTGCCATTGCTTTTGAGGCCCCATTTAAAGGATAAAAATATTTTTCCTCAAAATTGTTTTCCCCGTTATTTATAAATAACCTGATACCATGGTATTTCTTCAGAGAAAATGAGTTGTCGCCATTATCTCCATTTGTGTAAAGTATATCCATCCATCCATCATTATTAAAATCCACCAATTCGAAACTATTAGACCCATAAACAGGTGGAAACCGCAAAATATTGTCCTCTTTGAAATTCCCCTTTCCCTGATTATAAAAAACAAACAATCCTTCATTCCCCTGCCCCATCAAAGCGATTATGTCTGAAAGTCCGTCACGGTCAAAATCAAATACTTCCGTTTTAATTGCCCCAGGAAGGCTTTTCAAAATATGCTTTTTGTATTTACCTTCTTTGTCAGCTTCATACCAAGAAAGATCCCCCAATAAATTACCGAAATTACATATAATGACATCCTCCAAATTGTCCTGGTTTAGATCGGCGAATGACACGTGTACAGGTCTGGAAAGATTGTCAATTAAAATCCTTCTTGTGGAATCGGAATCCGCTAATTTATTTTCTGGTGTTTCAAAATGATAAAACTTTCCTATGGACATTTCTGTTGGATTCATAATTCCCATGGTAAGCAAATAAAAGCCAGTATTACTAACTTTGACATAAGGAGCAGGACTGTCTATATCATAAGTTTTGATGAGGGACAATTCATCATCCAAAATATTCAACTGGTTGGAGGCCTCACCAATAAATAGTAACGAAGAGGCAGAATCATACTTTAATAATGTAGTTAACGCTGGCCCTGTTGGATTGTAATTTTGGATTCTTGGAATGAAATGCTTTAAACTGATATCAGGCTTGATTTTCAAATCCTGAGGTAAAATATTTTCTGGGGATTCATTTTGGAAAAAATCCTTGATTCTTTGCATGTCCTCTCTGGAAATCAATGGTGTGCGAGGGTAAATATTCGCCCGGTCAATTTTGCTGCTTTCATATAAGGATAATCCTTCAAATGGATTATATGAGGAATCCCTGATGCCCAACCGAGCCCCCATATTTGGCATAATCCCCTTTAGCCAAATCTCTTTGGTTAATAAGTCTGGTTCCGGGAAAAGGTGACAAGCTCCGCAATAAGCCACGGCCAATTCTTTGGAACTAAGCCCTAAGGTGGTTTTTGGTAATGAAATTTGAGTATCGTTATTTAAAGATACCTCTTCCTGTTTATCTTGGGCAGGCCTACATGACTGCATTATCATTAATGCTAATGCCAATAACAAACAGGAAAATTTGGGAGACAATACAGTCATGGATGGTTTCGGTTTTGTTTATGTTCAAACACTACAATTTTATCTCTATTGATGCCAGCAACAATCAGTGAAGTATCCCCTTCAAAATAGAGCAATGACTCAACCTGGCCTTGAAGTAAAAGACCACTTTCAGATGGAGTTAATATTTCAAACGATGAAGTATTTCCTTTGCTCAATAATACCATTCCTTTATTTGCATCGTAATAACCAGTGGAAACATCGTAGGTATAATCATTTCCTGAGATCATAACATCCGGGAAATTATCTCCATTAAAATCATGGACCAACATTTTCTTTATGGGTGCCACCTGTAATGAGGCTGGCATTTTCTCCCATCTCAATTCACCGCCTTCGTTCCAGATAATAAAGCTGGAGGTGGTATTTATGTAGGGATGAAACTTTCTTTCAGCCAACGTTTTCGCATCCAATATATCGTCTATGGTTGCAAAACTGAAAGTAGTATAGCCGTCAAACTTGCTCCGGAAAAAAGAAGACTGGGCTCCCAGCTCGTCGAGGTAGTTTACCGGGTATTCTGTCATTTTCCCCTCTGGGTTGTTCCAATAGGCTGTGGTTAGGGGGTCTATCGAACCGTTTTGATCAAGGTCTATAGCATAAATCCTCATAGGGTATTTCTCACTGACATTAAAACGGTGATTCTCGCCAAGATTACCCACCAGATAATCTTCATCCCCATCCTGATCAAAATCCCCGGCCGTTATTGAGGACCAGATGCCATGTTTGGATTCTATTTCAGGTAATGTTTGAGCAACTAACTCCCTTCCTTTAATATTCTTCAAGATTGCTACTGAATTCCATTCCCGGGCTATCAAAAGGTCTTCCCATCCATCTCCATCGTAGTCGCTCCAAATAGCATCAGTTACCATTCCCAAGCCATAGCTAAATGACTCATCAATAGAAAACTTACCATTCTTATTAATTACCAAAAAGGAGTTTGAGGCAAACGGGAACATCCCCTTTTTTACACGGGCACCTACAAAAAAGTCTGTATCTCCGTCATGGTCAAAATCCAATGGCCGGATGACGGAAGCAGGAAATGCTGGCAATGGAAGTTCAATCTTTATAAATGAACCACCCATGTTCTTGTATAGGTAATGTTTATATTCTGTTTCATTTTCATTTTCATAACCGCCAGCCAGGGCAATTACATCTTTATCGCCATCTTCATCTACATCGAGAATGATAAGATCAGATTCTGAGTAACCCTTAAGTTCAGTCAGGCCCTCGAACGTTGCCTGTTCAAATACTTTCCCCTTCCTTAGTAAGACCGTAGTGGGTAATTTATTGGTTGAGCCAATTAGCAGATCATCCACATTATCACCATCAATATCACCTTTGGCCATTCTCGGCCCAATCTGTGAAAATTTATGTGGTATAATATTCTGGTTCAGAAAGAAATCAATAAAATCGGTTTGATCATGCAGATAATCTATTACGTCCACGCGTTCTTTAAATAAATGGTTAACTATCTCCAAAGAAATACTTTGATCAACTGATAATAGGGATTCTATTTCACTAACTTCAATGTTTTGATTTACACCAACATTTTTCAGAATTGATATATTATTACTCGCAGGCCAGGTAACTTTAATCGAGTCAATGGAGGTACTCCCGGAAAGGCCAAAGTGTATGACGGGTTCAACTGAAGAAATATATCCCCTTGACAGGAAGTGGTCATGATACTGGTAATTGTCATTGTTCCACAGTTCAACCTTTGCCCCTATAGCCATGGTGTTTCCTGTTTTTCCTGACAACCTAATTTTTATATAATTGACTTGTTTGTTTGAGGTTTCAACCGTATTATTTCTATACACGAAAGCTTCGTCATTCAAATTGTTCACTATATAATCAAGGTCACCATCGTTATCAAGATCGGTAAAAGCAGCACCGTATGAATATGATGGAATCTTCATTCCCCAGGAATCAGTCTGGTCGGTAAAACTGTAACCACCATTGTTTTCAAAGGCATAGTTTGATGCTTTAATGGCCGGAGCCCTGTTCATAACATGTTGTTCGGAAGCTACAAATCCGTAAACCTGTGCTTTGTAATTGGTCCAATCCTTATCTGTGAGGTCTTTGGGGTAGCCATTTGTGATCATCAGGTCTTTGTCCCCATCATTGTCATAATCAGCAAATAATCCAGACCAACTCCATTCAGTTTGATATATTCCCATCATTTGACCTACTTCGCTATATGGAATCATTTCTTCATTGGCGAACCCATTATGCAGATGAAGCATATTCCTTAGATACTGGTGCTCATAACCATATTTATTATCATTCAAATAAAATATGTAGCTGTTTCCATTAATGGTCTGCTTTTTTTTAAAGTATTGCTCGGGCAACATATCAAGGGTGAAAATGTCAGGATTACCATCATTGTTCACATCTGCCATATCATTGCCCATGGAAGACTTAGATTGATAAGAAAGGAATGTTCGGGATTGATTACGAAAGGTGCCATCTCCCTGGTTGATGTATAAAAGGTCATTGGCCATATAGTCGTTGGAGATATAAATGTCCGGATAGCCATCCTTGTCAACGTCACCTATAGCCAAGCCCAATCCATATCCTTCATAGACAATTCCAGCTTCGATGGTCATGTCTGTAAAACTGTCATTTCCATTGTTCCGATAAAGTTTGTCATTGTTGATGGCACTTCCATCAACTATTTTCAGCCGGTAATTGGCGGGGATACTATCATTGGCAATGTTATTAAGTATATATAAATCAAGATCGCCATCCAAGTCGTAATCTAAAAACCCTGCATGAACCGAGTAACCTTCATCGGCTATTCCATACTTCTCAGCCATTTCTATGAACATTGGACTATTCCCTGCATTTGACCCCTGATTAATCCAAAGTCTGTTTTTTCGTTTTTCTGGATTTTCCACCGCTGTGGCCGTGAGATAAACGTCAAGCCAGCCATCACTATTAATATCGACTATGGCCACCCCACTTATCCACTGATCATTTGACAGGCCATCAAAATTTGAAGTAATATCCTCAAATTGGAAATCCCCTGAATTCAAATAAATCCTGGTTGATACTTTATTACCGGTGAATATGACATCTTGCATTCCATCATTATCCAAGTCCCCGATCCCTACTCCACCACCATTGTATATATACTCGAAGTTCATGATGTGAAAACTGTCGGTTTCAACAATGGAGTTCACAAAATCGATACCTGTTTCCTCAGAACTCAATCTTTGGAATCGAGTGGTGTCTGAACAGGAAATGAGTAATCCTGCACATAAAACCAGCAAATATTTCTTCATTAAAATCAGATATAATTTCTCCTCAAATTCAACCAAAAATAATAAAAAAAGTGGACTGCCTAATAAGACAGTCCACCTTCATATCTATTGTTGAAAACGTTACCTGTTTTGCTGTAGATTTCCGTTACTCAAGTCAATCTGACGTGCGGGAATTGGGTAGGTAACATCTTCAGTGCCAACAACAG
>CBDVAV010000040.1:0-13671 GCA_965372055.1 uncultured bacterium
GCGGCCAAATTTTCAGGTTCAAGATAAAATGTGAAAGTATAAGTGCTGTTATCATTTACCGGAAGGTTTCCAAGTTCTACACGAAAATAGCCATTACCATTTATACTTCCCTGCAAATCCTTAAATACGGGGCTACGTTCTGTAAGTATATCATTTTTATTATCATCAAGATATACTTGTATTCTCGATTGATTAATTCCTGATAGGTTTCGCTCTCCATTGGGCAGTTTTGATCTTCCAGACAATTGGAATTCCGGATCCTTTTCTGAAAAAACTGCATAGGGCAACTGAGGGCTTTCGCCCTGATAACTATTAAAAGTAAAGGAAACTGCCTCATTATCGGAAAATAAGGCAATGTTCATAATACTATCTGTATAAGGAACCTCATGTCCTAAAGTCCAGGCATCGGGGTATTCTTCATGGGTGAAAATAACAGCCCCATCTGTAAGTGCTGCCGTGCTGATTCCTCTTTTTTCATTCTTGATGAAGGGTATAATACTGAAATTTGCAAGCTTATTGCTTTCATTTAAGACATCCATCTTCAACAAGGCATGACTTGAGCTTTTTACCAAAAAGAATAAGTTGACTTTTATATCTTCTACTGGATAGAAATGCATTTCAACCAGATCAGGATATGATTTGGTGATAATGGGTTTAATATGGAAATCATCTATTATTTGTACCCATTTATCTTCAAATTCAAAGCCAAGGCAAATATCCCCACCTGTATCGGTGGTAAATTCAATCCCTCTTTTTGGATCATTGAAAATCAACTCGTAGCCTTCGTCCAAAGTGAATTCAGACCTTTCCATGTGAGCCGCGTAGGTCGTGTAAATTGGGCTGTCCCCTGAGGCATTAAGATTTGACAAAAACAAGTTATCAGATTGCTGTTGACAGGATATAAGCATCAGTAATATCCATAGGTATGCGCTAATTTTGAACTGCATTTTGGGAGAAAGTTATCAGTTATCCGGTTATCTTCACAAGATTTCTAAAATAATCTTCTATGGGCATAAAACCTAAACTTCGCACTTTCGATCTTTCAATGATCGTGGTGAGCCTGGTAATAGGGATCGGTATTTTCAGGACTCCAACTTTGGTTGCCCAATCAGCTCAAACCCCTTTTATCTTTTTCATGGCCTGGACTCTAGGTGGATTAGTGAGCATTTGCGGGGCGCTGACTTTTGCAGAAATCGGATCAAGATTTCCAGTGCCGGGAGGTCTCTATAAAATTTTCTCCCATTGTTACCACCCTACATATGCCTTCATGATAAACTGGGTTTTGTTGCTTACTTATGGTGCCGGTGCTGCCGGGGTAACCATCATCGGGGTCGAGTATATTATGCCAATTTTTTTACCCCAATCAACTGATGATATAATTGTTGTAAATGGCTTAGTAGTTGGGATTGTTTTGGTTTTGGGTGTATTGAATTTCCTCGGAATTAAAACGGGTGCCAGGATTCAGAACTTACTTAGCGTAGTGAAAATTATTATGATTGTCGGGTTGTGTTTTGCTGTATTTAGCCCGGCTGCCACTGATCCTGTTATTGCGAATGACCCTGTGGATTTTTCATTTCTCCAGGCCATGGGCATCAGCCTGATTGCAGTATTCTATACTTATGGAGGCTATCAACAAACCATGAATTTTGGAGGTGATATTCAAGATCCAAAACGCAGTATTCCCAGGGGGATAATTATTGGGATAAGTATCATTATCTCCCTCTATCTTACCCTTAACTATGCTTATTTTAACGTGTTGGGCTTCCAAGGATTGGTAAATGCAAAACTAGTAGCCGCAGAACTAGCGGGTGCAATATTTGGAAATTACGGCACTATTTTCATTTCCATAGGGATTTTTATTTCAGTCCTTGGTTTCACAAACGTGACCATCATGTCGAACCCAAGGGTATATTATGCCATGGCGGAGGATAAAGTGCTCCCGCCAATTTTCAAAAAAGTGAACGAAAAAACTCAAACCCAGGAATTTGCACTTATTTTTTTCATAACTATAATTGTCCTTTCTGTATTCCTGCTTGGCACTTTCGAGAAAATCGTCAGTTATGTAATGGCTATTGACAGCATTGCCCTGGCGACAGCTTGTGCAACAGTATTTGTTTTGCGTAAAAGAGCTGGTAAATCGGATTCGCATGATGGTTACAAAGTTCCGTTTTACCCTTTATTACCAATAATATTTATAGTTTTCTTGTTAATGGTTACTGTAAATGTTTTTATCTCTGATACCGTTCCGGCTTTAATTGGGATTGGTCTCTTTATAGCTGGATGGCCACTGTATTATTTGCTTCAAAAAATCTATCCGAAAAATAATTAAATAATGGACCTCTCATATATAATCAATCAATTAGGTGAAGATCGTGAAAATTACTACGATGCAATTTCACCGCCGATCATTCAGACGAGCAATTTTGCTTTTAAGAATGTTGCAGATATGCGAAACCAACTGGCTGATGAATTTAATTATACTTTGTATACCCGTGGAAATAACCCTACTACGGATATTCTAAGGAAGAAAATTGCAGCCCTGGAACAAGGGGAAGATGCTTTGATATTGTCCAGCGGGAGTTCAGCGGTTAGTTGTGCCGTAGCCGCCAATGTAAATGCTGGCGATCACATTGTATGTGTAGACAATCCCTACACTTGGACAAAAAAACTTTTGAATGATATATTGCCAAGGTTTAACGTCAGCACTACTTACGTTGATGGCACTGAAACCACTAATTTTATTAATGCAATTCAGTCTAATACAAAAATCATCTACCTGGAATCACCAAATTCCTTCACTTTCGAATTACAAGACATTGAAGTAATCGCTTCCCTGGCCAAAGAAAGAAATATCCTGACTATTATTGATAACAGTTATTCCACACCATTATATCAACAGCCCCTAACTTTAGGAGTCGATATTGTGGTACAGACCATTACTAAGTACCTGAATGGCCATAGCGATGTGGTTGCAGGAGTGATTGTAAGCAAAAAGGACATGATCAGGAAGATTTTTGACAATGAGTTCATGACCTTCGGACCAAAATTATCCCCTTGGGATGCCTGGCTGGTATTGAGGGGTTTGAGAACATTGGAAATCAGGATGAAAAGGGTATCGGAAAGTGCTGAAAAGGTAAAGGAATTCCTGGAACGCCATCCACTGGTTGAAGAGGTATATTCCCCATTTTCCGAATCCAGTGAGCAATACGAATTGGCAAAAAAGCAAATGAAGAATTCGTCTAGTTTGCTCACCATCAAATTGAAAGTTGAGGCAATTAATGAGGTTGAAGCATTTTGCAATCAATTGAAAAGGTTTCTTTTAGCTGTTTCCTGGGGTGGTCATGAATCATTGGTATTCCCGGCCTGTGCTGCCATGAAACAACGTGAGCATGGGTTTAACTTGGTAAGGTTATATATAGGCCTCGAAGACCCCCAGGTTTTAATAGAAGATTTAAAGCAATCATTGGTCAAATTGGGAATCTAGCTTACTGCCTTCTCAATTGTGTCTGCACAAACCAAACCTGAAAGTGATTGGTTTATTCTGGTCTGTGGACACAGACCATGGATTGTCAGATTCTTACTATTTTCACCAACAGAATAAAAAATGCTTTATTTGGAATTATTTATAAGATAATACTTTATAAATTGCAATTTCATAGTAACAATATAACATTTAATTGAAATGAAGAAAGCTGTCTGGATATCATATGATTTAGGAATAAAAGGAGATTATCAGGGGTTGTACTCTTGGCTTGATGACAAAAATGCTATAGAATGCGGGAATAACGTTGCATTTATAAAGTTTAAAGTGAAAAGTGATTTTATATCCGAAATCAAAAAAGAGTTGGCGGAAAATATTGATTTTAAACAAGGTGATAGAATTTATGTTACACGAGGCGAAACTGAAAAAGGGGAAAAAATACTTAGAGGTAGTTTTTTAATTGGGAGAAGAAAATCCAACCCTTGGGAAGGATATGGCTCAAAAACTGATGATACGATAGAAGAAGGATGAACAATATTATGATCGATACAGGATATTGGTATGCACTATTTAACGCAAGAGATTCACACCATACCAAAGCTAATGAGCTATTATATCACTTAGATTTAGGTACCGTAATTGTTCCTTATCCTACATTGTATGAAACAATTAATACTAGATTCACTAAAAATAGATCGGGGATTGAGGAATTTAGTAAGACATTAAGTAAAGACAACGTTCGATTCATTGAAGATTTAGAATATAAAGAAAATGCATTATCGTTAACTTTTGAGGCCACAATTAATAAGAATAGACCAATAAGTTTGGTTGACATGGTTATCAGATTAATGCTGGAAGATGTCAATCTTAAGATTGACTCCCTGATCAGTTTTAATACTGGAGATTTTATTGACATTTGTTATAGAAAGGGGATAGCAATAATAAATTAATAGTTAATTCTTATCATGTCCTTTTACAATTCAAAATAAAATGCTTCCCGCAATACCTCCAGACTTTTAGGCACAGCGATATCTGGTGATTCGTTGCCTTCAAATTCGAGAGAAATGTATCCTTGATAGTTGTTATTACGCATCAATTGCCCAATCCATGGATAGTCAATGTCTAGAGAATACCATTTACCTCCTCCATAATAAGTCTTTGCCTGTACCAGGCATGTTTGAGGGGCAAGCATTTCCATCTGATCATGCCTGTTTTCGAGAAAATTACCCGTATCGAGGGTCACCTGCAGCCATGGGCTATCAATGGCATCGACAATACGCTTCACACCTTCTGCAGTACGGCCAAGCCCCCAATGATTCTCTAAACCAAGCACCACTCCATTCTGCTCGGCAACAGGCAAACACTTTTCAATGGAATCTTTGACCCAACCAAAGCCATCTTCTTCAGTGTAGCCTTCGATGGCGGGTTCAATTCCCTTGTTGGCCATCAGGTCATCAAACGATTTGGAAGTGCCCCAGCGACCAGTGTTCAAGCGCATGGTTGGTATCCCCAGCATATATGCCAACTCAATCTGGTGTATTGTTTTTTCAATATTTTCCTCACGATAGGCTTTGTCAGGATTCAGAAATCCCTGATGTGTTGAAAAACCCATCAGATCCAGTCCTGCATGAAATGCCCGTTTTTTCAAGCTTTGCAAGTACTCGTTTTCTTCAGAGGTCATCTGAACAAGTAACAGCTCTATTCCCTCAAATCCCATTGCAGCCGCTTTGTCAATGCACAATTCAATAGGTACTTCCTCTTTTGGGCCATTGAATTGCCAAAATGAATAGGTGGAAACACCAATGGGATTGTGTTTGATTTTTTTTGATTCTATGGGTGAAGGGTACGAAGCAGGGCTCTCGTCTTTTGGGGTGCATCCCAAAACAGCCGTGCCCGCGGCCAGTGTGGCCCCTTGTATAAATTTTCGTCGATTTATCATAGTAAGTTATTATGTGAATGCTCAATATAACAATATTCTGCCTGATGAACACTCCCGTTTTTTATGGTGACCATAAGGATCAAGTAAACAATCCAATCCACTATATTAATCGCACTCATATTCTCAATTGTAAACAAATCATTATATTTATTGTAAACTAATATACTTTAATTATGAATAAGTTAATTGCCCTCCCCTGCTTGGTTTTAATCGCTTCGTGCACCACAAAAGTTGTGGATTCCCCAGCTGGGATAAACTTTCAATCATTCATTGAAAACTTTGATCCTTCAAATAATCGTGGTTCTACAAATGATCTAAGTGCTAAATCTATTGAAGCTGCACTCGAAAGGACCCACGGACAAATAAATGAACTTATGACATTTGACACGGGTCAATTGTTATTTGAAGATAAGATTGATTGGCGGTTTGCTTACAGCATTCTTAAAGGACAAGAAGTCCGCCAAACTGGGCACCAATCATGGAAGATGGACCCTAGAAATTATATGAGGTTCAGAAGCCTGGACAATATTATTGGCAAACCTGGAGATTTGGCTGAAAAGGTCGCTGAATTGGAAGAACGATTGGCTATGCTCCCAATGCAATTGGCAAACGGTCAAAAACAAATTGAAGTTTATGTGCCAAGGTTTCAGGAATTGGCCCTGTTTATGGCCGAAAATGCCAAGGTGTTGTTCAGCGAAGATTTGCCCAGGTTCATTTCCCAAAATGAAGGCACAGCCCAATTAACTCCCTTAGTTACCAATGCCAAGGAATCCCTAGAACAGTTTATTGCATATCTTAAAGACGAACTTCCCCTTAAACCTGTTGGGAATTTTGCCATGGGCACAGCAACCTATAACCTGATGCTTAAAGAACAGTTCTTACTGGATTATAATGATGAGACACTTTGGGAATTTGGCAAGAGAAAATTTGATGAGACCATTGCTGAACTTGAGGCACTGGCGCAAGAAATTGACACAGCTAAAACCTGGCAAGAATTAGCCATCGAGATTAAAAATGAGTATCCCGATCCTGACAAAATGATTGAGGCCCATCAACTTTGGGTAGATAGTGCAAAATCACATATTCTCTCCAATAATCTTATCCCAATACCTTGGGATGAGCGCGTAAATGTGGTACCGAGGGTTGAATATCTTAGGAAGACCTCTTATTACGGTAATTTTTCGAGAGCCAGGGGTAAAGATGCCGATAGTATTTTCACTGCTCAGTGGATGATAAATCCTTTTGAAGATCAATGGGACGACAAAACCAAGCAGGAGTATCTGGTAGAACATGATTGGGGGGTGATCATAGTAACAGCCCCTCATGAAGCCTATGGCGGGCATCATGTTCAGGGTCTTTACCAGATGCACAACCCAAGGAAACTCAGGCGTGAGAACGGGCTTTCATTGTTTAGCGAGGGTTGGGGGCTGTACAATGAGCAACTGATGAGCGAAACCGGCTTCTTCCCAAGCAAGAGAATTCATTTACGACAATTACAGCTAAGACTGTGGAGAAATGCCCGGGTTGTGTATGATGTAGGCCTACACTCAGGCAGATTATCCTATGAAGATGCAGTAACACTGATGACAGACAAAGTTGGCTTTCTACGATGGGCAGCTCAGCTCGAGATTGATGCTGCGGCAGCCAGGCCGGGCTATTTCATTGGCTATTATATGGGCATGAGCGAAATACTTAAAATGCGTGAATTGTACCGACAAAAGATGGGTGCCCAATTTACATTAAGTGAATTTCATGAAAGTCTGTTGAGAATAGGCAATATGCCTCCAAAGTTGATGCAGGAATCGTTACTGAAGGATTGAGAAAGGGCTTTTGGTTTGGCAGAGCTAAGCTCTTGTTTCAATTTTGCCGTACTGTAATTTCCTGTCACGCTGATCTGCTCTTTTAAAATTGTCTCCTGCAAAAGTAAGGTGGCATGGAAAATGTCCGCTTTCCCCATAGAGATTAAAACATGGGGATATTTTTAGCAGTAAGTTTATAAATTAATCATTTATATTTCTTAAGGTGTTTCATCAATGGTCAAATAGGTATGTATAAAGAATTACATAAATACTTGCTTTGGTTTTTTTTGATTCCCTGGGCTCAATATTCACTGGCTATCGAGGATCATAGATTGACAGATGATCATCCATATCCAAGCGATAAATCTTTAGAGTACCCAAATTCCCCAACATTTATCAATTTAAATAATGCGCCTGCAAACGATCAATACTTTTGTCCTCCGTGTGGCTGTACAGGGGATCATTTGATTTTAGACTCACCCGGGAAATGTACTCATTGCTCGATGCATCTGATAAAACTAGGCCCAGGAATTAAAAAGGATGCACAAATAATGGCTGCCCCACTTTTTCAAAATGCAGAGGTTTATGCGAAGTATTACCTCCGGATAATCTATCCATTAATTGTTTTTGAGTTGTTGTTCGCCATATTTATGTTCACTAAAGTTGGTAAGAGTCGGCGATTGCTCTTCTTTTCGCTTTTTGTCCTTTCGATCTCTTTGTACATGCTTAAATTCCAGTTGTATGGTACTGTTTATGCAGTAACAAGATCAGTAATTACACTTTTTTCACCTATATCATTTCTCCTTTGGGTTTGGCCAAGTTTGTATTTTTTTCTTAGACCAATTGCGAAGAGTAAAGAGATTGAGTTTAAGAAAGTGTATATTCATTTTATCCCCGGGGCATTATTTTTTATTGCCCAACTTATTATGTTCTTCACATACCCTAGGAGCTTAGCTCTCCTCTACAACCAATTTGATACTTACCTGATTCCACTTGAGCAGGCATTATTTGTTGTTGGAGGGATCTACTATGGCCGCAAGCTTATATTATTGGACAGGTTGCAAAGGACAACTGGAGAAAATAGAGACACCAATAAGAAATTATTGGTATTTATTCTTTTTGTTTTTCTGGCCAGCACCACTCTAAGTATATTACTTGTGCTCAATTTTTCGCTATACAACGGTTTGGTTACCACATTGGACTATCATTTATTGTGGTTCATATTTGCTTTGTTCATCCCGTGGTTTTGCTATGCAGCGTGGAAAAATAAGGAGGATTATATGTTGATCAAAATACCCAATTATCGGTTACCGATGGATAGGGTTAATCAATTAAAGCTGGAATTTGATAACATTCTCAACAAGGGGGAAATTTATGAAAATCAAAAATTTGGTCTTACAGAGGCATCTAAATTACTTGAGATTAGCCTCAGGGAAATGACGGAGTTCATTAGAAGAGCCTATCAGGCTAAATTTTATGAAGTTATCAATTCTTATCGCGTGGAAGCAGCAAAAGAGAAGCTTCTCTCCATGGAACATAAACACCTGACTAATGAGGCCATAGGACAGTTGTGCGGGTTTGGCTCAAAAACTACATTTATCAAGTCGTTCAAGATGATCACGGGATTAACCCCAGGGGAATTCAAACGAAGTAATAATGTTTGATTTATTCATCAATGGCACCCGTATTTGAATTTTGCTGAGAAAATTTTGTAGATCATTTGCCAGCAATTGAACTTATTGCTCCTCCCTTTAACGGTCTCTATCTGGTTGTAAACGTTTACTTGCTTCAAGTACAACTTTTGAAGAACCATGAGACGATCCATATTAACATCCTTCTACTTATTTTCAGCAGTTTTTGTAAATGCCCAATGTGATACCTCCCTTCCTAATTCCAGGGATGGTTATTTTTCTCCTGATGGAAATAAAATTGTCTTTTCTTCTTCCAGGGACGGGAATCAGGATATCTATATTATGAATGCTGATGGTAGTGGTCAGAAGAGATTAGCAGGGACTGCTCAATCTGATTATTATCCGACATTTACACCTGATGGCAAAAAAATTCTCTTTGATTCCTATGGAAAAAAAACCGCTGCAATCTTTATAATGAATATTGATGGTACTGATATAAAAACATTGTCAGATCCATTGGAGTTTAACACTGATCCCATTATGTCACCCGATCAAAGCAAAATCCTGTTTTATAGCAACAGGGATGGGATAGACCAAATCTATGTGATGGACCATGATGGAGACAATCAAAAAAGAATCACTAAAACACAAAGTAACGAGCGTACTCCTGTCTGGTCACCAGATGGCTCCAAAATAGTATTTATTTCTGGCAGAGATGGAAACAGTGAAGTTTATACTATGAATGTAGATGGATCAGCACAAAAGCAGATCACGAATAATGCAGGCCCTGATCTTGTAGCCAGTTGGTCTCCTGATGGCCTGAAGATATTATTTTATGGTAAGAATCAGCCAAGATCAGTTGATCCCCTCGAACAAACGGAGATTATGACAATCAATCCTGATGGCACAGAAAGGGAAAATTTAACAAAGGATGATTTTCCAGATCAAGGCCCTACTTTTTCACCTGACGGACAACAAATTTTATATACATCCTGCCGAGGCAATCGGGAATTGTTTTTAATGGATAGTGATGGGTCAAATAGGAAGCAGTTAACATTTTCGCTTGACAAGAGATCAAAAGAAATTGTTGAAATTCAAAAAGTAGTTACCAAATCATATATAATGCCACTTTATTACAGAGGAAATCTGGAGGATATAAGGAAGGGATTTCATGAGGGCTTTAACATGTATGTGCTGTATAATAAGGAGTTTTCAAAAAGATCCCTTGATGAGTGGATCGCAAAATTGTATGAGGTAAGGGAGAGAAACTTACCTCAAAGTATCTACAACTATAAATTTGAATCAGTAGACTTTGAAGGCCAGACTGCAATGGTAAAACTGACTATTCAAGAAGGCTCAAAACATGATAAATTCATTGATTATTTGAGCTTATATAAATTTGAGGATGGATGGAAAGTCGTTACAAAATTATTTACAATGAATTGATTTTAAAATTATGTAATAACGATTCAAACTAAGGTCAAATGGAAAAACTGATTACGTTTACATGCTTCATATTAGCAGTTACTTTAGTGGGTGGGGCTGGAATAACTAAAAACAACATCATTATGACATCAATGATTAAAATTCGTAATGTCCTATTGGTAGCCGTTCTTCTCATATCAGAAATCATTAATGCTCAGGGAGATTCTCCATGTGACTTTAATAAGCCAGGTGCTAGCTTGGCAAAATGGTATCCTGACAGTCAATCTTTAATTTATAATAAATCAGGTGATGATGCAGGTATATACAAAATTAATGCTGATGGGACTGGCTACGCAAAACTTATATCTTCCGATAATAAAATAGGACACCCATCTGTTGCTCCTGACAACGAGACAATACTCTTTCAGAAAAAGATAATTTCAACAGATAAAAATGTGCTGGTATTAAAATATAGCAATGGTGATGAGAAAGTATTAACCGATTCCCTTTCCAATAGTACAGATGGCTCTTATCATCCCACAGGTAATTTGATCGCATTTACAAGCGAGGATCACCAGGGCAATTTAGATATATACATAATTAAAACTGATGGTACGGGAAAAAAACGTCTAACTGTTGATGAATCTTATGATTATAGTCCTCACTGGTCGCCTGAGGGATCAAGAATATTATTTACCTCCCATAGAGAAGGGCATCCAAACATATACATTATGAACATCGATGGTTCTGATAAAAGGAATCTGACTCCCGGACCGGGCGAAGAATTTTCGGCTGCCTGGGCTCCTGATGGTCAGCGGATAATTTATTCATCAAGAAATCCCAAGGCCAAAGCTGGTTTAAGTCCTCTCACTAAGCATAACACATCCGAGTTATACATCCTAAATTTAAAAGATGAAGAATCAAAAAGGATCACGGAAAACCCTGATTTAGATGTATTGCCACATTGGTCACCCGATGGGAAAAAAATAGCATTCACAACATGTGCCACAGGTAATAGGGAAATATACATTATGAATTCTGACGGTACCAATGTAATTCAACTGACACAAAGCAACCAGCACTAAATAAACACCATTAAAGCCATTAGGCTCAATTAGCAAAAAAAACTTTATTTATGAGAATAACAGTAACATTTATTGCATTGCTATTAATAAGCAAAACATTTGGGCAAAATAAAATAAATAGCCATGATCCAGTATGGTCACCAGATGGAAGTAAAATTGCCTTTTATTCAAATCTTGATGGTGATTTTGAGATTTATATTATCAATAAAGATGGCACCAACATTCGCCAAATCACTAATAACGATTTACATGATGGTGACCCTTCATGGTCACCAGATGGAAGTAAAATTCTGTTTACTTCAAATAGACATGGTAATTCAGAACTATATGTATATTACCTAGAAACTTCTGAAATCAAAAGATTAACCTTTACAAAAGGAAATAAGAATTCTCCGGCTTGGTCACCTTCCGGTCGGTTAATCACATTTCAATGTCGTCTTAATGGTTCCAAAGACATTTGTATTATGCAGGCTGATGGCAGCAATATCAAAAACCTTACAAATAACGATGCAAATGATTTTCGACCAAGTTGGTCCAAAGACGGAAAACACATCTATTTCAACTCCAAAAGATTAGGAAATTATCAACTTTTCAGAATGGAAAAAGATGGCTCAGATGTAGTTAGGATCTTTGAAAGTAACACCCATCAAGTGGCTCCTTCAATGATGAATCATAAAAACAAACTTGTATACGCTAACCACGGGGATAATTATGTGGATATTTATATTCTAGACCTAGATAATTTCGATTTGGAAAAGGTGACTGATGAATTTAAAGATGTGATGCTTCCGTCATTTTCACCGGATGACAAGGAAATATTATTTGTAATGTCAAAAAATGGCAGATCAGACATATACATAATGAATTACAAAACCAAGGAATTGAAACAACTTACATATTTCGGAAAAAACAATTCCAATAAATAATAACTCTCAATGCTTTAAAATCCAGTTATAGCCATAAAGTTTCTTGATTAGGTATCAGCGATTTCCAGATCCAAGATTAAATCGATGTATTTAAGCTAGAGCTTATTGAAAATATTCTGAATAAAAGCATACCTTATTAAATAAAATCTTTTCATCCCTAACTGGTCGGGTTATTAATCCTTTTGCCTACTACACCAATGGGTTTCTCCAAACCAAATTAAATAAGAAAGTAAAAATATTATCAACCCATAAATCGTGGAGATTGAGGATACTTTTAGTCCTCCAGCTAAAAGTGGCTGTGATACTTTCCCCAGTTGTTCAACCGCATCTAATACTCCAAAAAGCCCTATCAACTGTGCAAGAATGCCAAATACCATGGCAAAAAGACCAACAGATTTAACTGCTGATAACTGTGTGTCAGCAATAGATTTTTTATTGAGCAGTTGAATTGCATTTAATACGGCAAATACCATCATTACTAAAAAAAGCAATGTAAGAATACCCATAAATAGGCTACCGCCTGCATAATATAGATCCATCATAGTTTAATAAATTTAGTGAAATTAATTATTGATCAAAAGTAGAAGGTAGAGCCGCAGATGAACAAGGTAGAATCCAGTTCTAAATTCGTCATTCATCGATTATTTGAAAAATAATCCCTATTTTTTGTAAAATTAGCCTTATGAAAATCTCAAGGCATGTCATATTTTGGATAATTGTTATTCTACTGCTAACATTCATTTTTGGCAGATCATACAGAGGCTACACTGAATCTTTTCATTTTGTCAGCATGCTCTTACCGGTAATCGTTGGTACCACCTATTATTTCAATTACTTCCTAGTGCCAAAATATCTTTTTCGCAAAAAGTACTTCAAGTTTGTACTTTATTGTATTTACCTTTTGATCATCTCATTGAATTTTGAAATGATCGTAATCACTACCGCCTTTATTGTGTTGGCAGAATACAACTATGCCAATATGAATCCCATTACCACTGATGCATTTGTGTTGGTTATCACACTCTATTTTGTGGTTTTAAGCCTGGCATTTTTACGATTAGTCCGTTTTTATTTTCGTGGTCAGAAGTCGCTGAACCAAGTAGAAACTGAACTTGAGAAGTCATCCCAAAAATATCTGGTGGTTAAAGAAAACCGAAAGAATAAACAAATACGATTAGACTCAATTGACTATCTCGAAAGCTTGGGAGACTATGTAAGAATTCATTCGAGCCATGGGGAGAAAACTGTAACAAAAGAGAAAATCAGCAATCTTGACAATCGCCTTCCCAATAATTTTATTAGAGTACATCGATCTTTTATAGTTAACAAAAATAAAATTTCAACATTCAACAGGGATTGCCTCATCATCAATGAAATGGAACTGC